>DATINK010000068.1:0-8118 GCA_035474355.1 Chitinophagaceae bacterium
CTTAACCTCCGGCCCTTAAAATATATTTTATTTTCTGTTAACCCCCTGCCCCCTAAAGGGGGTAATTATTTTTCAATTCATATTATGATAGAAAACGGGATTACCCCCTTTAGGGGGCTAGGGGGTTAGATGAGTATTAAAATAATTCCTAAAAAACAGCAGTTGGTATTGTATCCAATTTCTCCAATAAGCCCATTCATGCTTGCCGGGCCTTTCCGTATAATCGTGGGGAATTTTTAGTTGCAGCATTTTCTCGTGCAATTCCCTGTTGGCAGCAATAAACACATCTCCCACACCGCAATCGATCATGATCGCCAGTGAATCTTTCGGGTAATGGGATACAACATTCACTATAGAGTAGTTGATCCAGTTATCTGCATAGGTAAGGGTATCCCCAATTCTTTTTACAATATCATACTTGGTATGCGAACTGGCCAGGTTGACCACACCGCTCATGCTTGCACAGGCACCGAATGTTTCAGCATGACGAAAAGCTAGGAATAAAGCGCCGTGTCCACCCATGCTTAAACCACAGATCGCCCTTCCATTCCGGTTCTTTATGCTCCGGTAATGAGAATCGATATATTCCGGTACCTCCTTGCCGATATAAGTTTCATATCTCATGCTGCTGTCAACAGGACTGTCGAAATACCAGCTGCTCTTCGCTCCATCGGGACAAACCAGTATCATTTTCAGGTTATCGGCATAGTCTTTCAATTGGGGGACACGGATCAGCCAGTTACTGTACCAGCCATCATAACCGTGCAGGATATAAACAACGGGGAATAATTCCTTTTTCCCATGGGAATAGGCCTGGGGCTTGATCACCACGCATTTATAAGATCTGTGCATGGCTTCGCTATATATAGATATGGTGTCTACTGATGCGGCACGGGCGGCCTGTAAGCTGAAAACCAGGGCAAAAAAGCGGCAAAAAGCGGATTGCATCAGAAATATTTGGCCATCTAAGATACCTAATATAATTTTGATATCAAATTGATATCATAAACTTCAGTATATGGAAAAGATCATCAAACCAATTTCAGGATTCCTGGTTCTCATTTTAATTTTTATCGGCATTGCGTTTAGTATCTACCTGATGGTATTGTCAACGCATAACGGCACGGCAGAAGGCCCCAATCTTTATTTTGGAATAGCGCTTATGGTCGTTTCACTTTTTTTCCTCGGTGGGCTGGTCGTCATCAACCCTAACCAAAGCCGGGTCTGTACCTTTTTCGGAAAATATTCAGGCACGATCAAGAATAACGGGCTCATGTTCGTCAATCCTTTTTTTCACAGGCGAAAAGTTTCCTTACGCTTCAACAATTTCGAAAGCCCCAAACTCAAAGTCAATGATAAGATGGGAAACCCCGTAGAGATCGCCGCGGTGGTCGTTTGGCAGGTGAGTGATACTTATAAAGCGATATTCGATATTACGGATTACGAACATTATGTGCGCATACAAAGCGAGTCAGCCATCAGGCACCTGGCCACTACCTGTCCTTACGATGAATTTGAAGACAGCAGCGCGACTGTTACTTTGAGGAATGGGGGTGACAAAGTAATTGAGATGCTGGAACAGGAATTGAGTGACAGGCTTTTTGCAGCCGGTATCATTATCCGCGAAGCCAGGATCACCCATCTTGCGTATGCACAGGAAATAGCGGGCGATATGCTGAGAAGACAACAGGCAACTGCCATCGTTGCCGCTCGTTTCAAGATCGTAGAAGGAGCGGTAGGTATGGTGGAACTGGCCCTGGAAATGTTAAGTAAAAAAGAGATCGTGAATCTCGATGAGGAAAAGAAAGCCGCCATGGTGAGCAACCTGATGGTAGTGCTGTGTGGCGAAAAATCCGCCCAACCTGTGTTGAATACAGGAACTCTTTACCAATAATCCAGCCTGTGAGCAATAAGAAATCATTTGTGATCCGCATTGACAATGAGACGTACCGGGCGCTGGAAAAATGGGCTTCGGACGATTTCCGCAGTGTCAATGGACAGATCGAATGGATACTTTCACAAAAATTGCGGGAAGAAAAGCGGATGAAGGATCCGGCTGGAAAAGCTGTACCAAAACAAGATAGGAAGTGATTATTAATTACTGATTATTAATTATTGGTTTGAACTTCGGTCAGTCATCAAAGTACTGGATATTCAGAGTCCTCGAACAGCTAGAAATAATTAATAATCAATAATCAGTAATCTCAATCTTTCATTTCTTCACGAATTTGAGGACTGACTTTTACTAAGACTTTATCAATTCTGTGCCCATCCATATCTATGATCTCGATGCGGAAACCCTTCCATTCAAATTTATCTCCCTGCTTGGGTATCCTTTCGAGTTCATGCAGGATAAAACCCGCCAGGGTATCAAAATCATGTTCTCCCTCATTCATCCAATCGGTTTTATCGAATTTGGAAAGAAAATCATAAAAAGGGATCTGTCCATCCACGATGAATGTTCCGTCTTCTCTTTCTCTTACTTCATAATTTAAAATATCCGGCTGTGGCATCGCGCCTACAATGGCTTCCAGGATATCGTTCTCAGTGATAAGCCCAAGGATACTTCCATATTCATCCACGATAAAACAGGTATGCAGCCTGGATTCCCTGAATTTTTCCAGCACCTGGTAAGCCGAATTATTTTCGGGTACAAATAAAGCGGGTTTCATGATATCCTTGAACAGCTTATCGTCGGGACTAACATACAGGTCCTTGATCGAAACCACACCTTTGATCTCATCAATGGTCCCGTCGCAGATCGGGTATACCGAATGGGGTTCACTGATGATCTTTTCCTTGATCTTATCTTCATTGTCATCCAGGTTGAACCAGATGATATCGCTTCTGTGCGTCATCAATGATGTGATATTACGATCGCTCAGGTGAAATACTCTTTCAATGATCTCCTGTTCAGCTTCATCGATCGTGCCGGCTTCCGCTCCTTCGGTGATCATGGTCTTGATCTCTTCCTCCGTCACAGCATCATCTGAAGAACGTTTTACATTGAAGAGGCGGAAAAAAAGGTTGCTGATCTTATTGAGTATCCAGACAATGGGATGTGTAACTTTTGCAAAGCCTGCAATAGGGCGCGCCACCAGCTGGGATATCTTTTCTGCGCGTAACAGACCGATCCTTTTGGGTATCAATTCCCCGAAAAGTATAGATAAGAAAGTGACGATGATCACAACGATCGTCGTTGCGATCGTTTCGGCATAAGGTTCAAGAAAACTGATCTTCGCAATGCCAGGTTCCAGGTAGCGGCCAAAGCGGTCACCGGAGTAAACACCCGTTAATATGGCAACAAAAGTGATCCCGATCTGGGCTGCGGCCAGGAAAAGTTCAGGATTATTCGAAAGGGCAAGGGCTCTTTTCGCACGCTCATCTCCTTTTTCAGCCAGGTGCTCCAGCCTTGCTTTTCGGACAGAAACAAGGGCAATCTCCGACATCACAAAAAGCCCATTGATCAGAATCAGGACCAGCAGTATAATGATCTCCATTTAGAACGCAGCTTGATTGCCGAAGTTAGCGAAATGAAAGCGCTTATTGAATAAGATCCCTATGCACCCGCCGATGAGGATGCCTAGGATAGCGCCGCCTAAAACATCAAGGGGGTAATGTACGCCTACATATACCTGGGCATAGGCGATCAGGGCGGCCCAGAAAACGGCAAGCCATACCCATTTATGGATAAAATGACGAAGTGTAAGGACAATAAAAGCTGCCATGGCAAAATGATTGGCAGCATGATTGGATACAAAACTGTAGCCTGCCCCGCAATTGTTCAGCAGGAGTCGCACCGGTTCCGCAAGAGAACTATCGTTACAGGGACGGAGCCTTTCAAATCCATGTTTGAATACATAGTTGCCCGTCATATCTGTCAATGCAACCGCAGAGATAAAAAATAAAACCCACCAGCCCGACTTTCTGAAATTAAGCAGCACAAAAAATAAGAGGAAGATATAGACAGGTGTCCAGAGCTTACCTTCCCGTAAATAAGGCATGATCCTGTCAAAAACGGGGTTGGTCCAATCCCGGTTTATTTTATAAAAGAATGACTGGTCCCATTCGATTATTCTTTGCCAAAACGGGGTGGCTAAAAAGTTCATGACGCGAAAATAAGCTGTATTTTAGTCGGCCAGCATGTTGATTCGTTTCAAAATACCCAAAACCATCCTTTGGGTGGTGAACCTGTTGATCATGTTTTTCGTGATCTTCACCCTGTTCAGGTTGGGTACCTATTTTGCTTTCCGTCATAAAGGATATAAGATCGGGGATTATGTACCTTCTTTCCTCATGGGCATGCGCTACGACCTGCGCTGGATATCTTTTGTACTCTTACCGATTGTAGTCATCAGCATGATCCCCCGCCTGTCTCCATTTTATTCATCCCGGAATAAAAAATGGTGGACCTGGTACCTGGCGGTCGTGACTTTTTTCATATTCTTTTTCTTTGCTGCCGATTTCGGAAGCTTCCGGTATAATTATACAAGGATCGATGCAGGCGCGCTGAATTTCTGGGAAGACTGGAAGATCTCCATGCGGATGTTGTTTCAAAGTTATCCCATGTTCTGGATGATCGCCGGGCTGATCGTCGCCGTCCTTTTATTCAGGTGGATGTATAAAAAAAGCCACTGGGCGGTGATCAACCGAACGGATGGCAAAGGAATACCTTACAAGCGAAAATATTTTGTGATCGCCGCTGTTATTCTTGGCCTGTTTGCATACGGATCGCTGACCTGGCCACCGCTGCGGTGGAAGAACAGTTTTGTTTTCCATGATAGTTTCAAATCTTACCTGGCGCTGAACCCGCTGCAGAATTTTTTTACCACCCTTCGCTTCCGGAAACCTGCATTCAACGAACAAAAAGCGCGGGATGCATTTCCCATGATCGCAGACCTGATGCAATTGCCGGATAAAGAAAATTTTTCCTTTCGACGTGAAATATTCCCCAGGAGCGGGGCTTTTGAGAGCCGCCCGAACATTGTATTGGTACAATGCGAGTCCTTCAGCATGTATAAAAGCAGCATGAGTGGTAACCCGATGAAGTCGACGCCGTTTTTTGATTCACTCAGTACCCAGGGAATATTCTTCGATCATTGTTTTACACCGCATTTTTCCACAGCCCGTGGCATTTTTGCGATATTGACAGGGATCCCGGACGCCCAGTTATTCCGTTTCTCTACCCGCAATCCCCTTGCCCTGACCCAGCATACGATCATCAACAACTTTGAAGGGTATGAAAAACATTATTTTCTCGGCGGGGATCCGGATTTCAACAATTTCGGAGGATTATTGAAAAATATCAATGACCTGCACATGCATACGGAGGGTAGTTTCAAATCTCCCAAGATCAATGTATGGGGGATCAGCGATAAGGACTTGTTCAAAGAAGCCAATGAAGTTTTCAGGGCGGAAAAAAAACCATTCTTTGCCTATATCCAGACCTCCGGCAACCACAAGCCCTATATCATTCCTGCACCGGATACCGCAGAATTCAAAAGGGTCCAGGTAAACGACGAAGACCTGCACAAATATGGATTTGAATCACAGGATGAATACAATATCCTTCGCTACTTTGATTATAGCTTCCGGAAATTCATTGAAATGGCTGAAAAAGAAGAATATTTTCATAACACCATTTTCGTATTTGTGGGGGATCACGGAGTGGCGGGAAATGCCGGCGCTATGTATCCAAAAGCCTGGACAGACCAACGCCTGACCGATGAACACGTGCCCCTGCTATTTTATGCCCCTTTTTTATTACAACCACAGCGAAGAACAGAAGTGGTATCCCAGGTGGACGTATTGCCGACGATCGCCGGAATGCTGAATCAACCCTATGTCAATACCACCCTGGGCCGTGACCTGCTTGATCCCGCCAAGAAAAATAATTTTGCTTTCATCACCAACACATCGGGTACGATCGGTATTGTAACCGATGAATACTATTATCTCACTAATTTTAATTTCCCGGATAACCAGTTGGTGCCCATAAGATCATCAACGCTTCCTTATAACAAGGCCCAGCTCGATTCCATTGAGCAAAAAATGTCTACACTTACCAATGCCTATTTTGAAACGGCCAGGTACCTGCTGATGAATAATAAGAAAGACTGAGTTCAATCAACAATCGGCAACCGGCAATCCAAAGCCACTAGTTTGCATGTATCCTCTAACTTTGCGCCATGCCGGAAAAAGCGTGGTACCGAGATTGGTTCAATTCTCCATTTTATCATAAACTTTATTTTGAAAGGGATGAAAAAGAAGCGGAAGCTTTCATCCTGAAATTATTAGATCATATTCAACCCGGGCCAGGATCCCGTATGCTGGACCTGGCATGTGGCAAGGGGCGTCATAGCAAGATCCTTGCATCGAGGGGGTTTCATGTTACAGGGATCGATATTTCAGTAAAAAGTATCGCGCAGGCCCAGCAATTTGCATCGGAAAACCTGGAGTTTTTTGTTCATGATATGCGCCTGCCATTTCGCATAAACTATTTTGATTATGTTTTTAATTTCTTTACAAGTTTTGGTTATTTCAGAACAAGGAGAGAGCATGATGATGCGATCCGCACTATTTCCAATTCATTGATTGCGGGCGGGATCTTTGTTATCGATTACCTGAACGTACATTATGCCGAAGCACATTTGCGCCCGGAAGAGGAAAAAAGACTGAATGGCACCACCTACCGGATATTACGCTGGCATGATGAAGAGCATTTTTTCAAAAAGATCGTTGTGGAAGACGCTAGTTTGACTGAACCGCTGGAGTATACAGAAAAAGTAGCCAAATTCTCATTTGGTGATTTCACGGATATGCTGGCCTACCAGGGAATGCAGATTAAAGAAGTTTTCGGCGACTATAATTTTAGCCAATACGATATTAAAAAAACGCCGCGTCTTATCCTGGTAGCAAGTAAAAAACCATCCAAAGAAGCCGACCCCTCAAAGAGACTGTATAGTGATGGCCGGAAAACGGATGCGCTTACCTAGAAATTACTTTGAACTGATAACTGAAAACTGATAACTGTCTTATCTTTGCAGACTCTTACGAGCATGAACGACCTACTATCAGTTATCAACTATCATCTATATTAAGTGCCCCTAATTAAAAGCATATCCGGTATCCGCGGTACGATCGGGGATAAGCCCGGAGAAAATTTAACTCCTTCGGATATCCGCAAATTTTCCATTGCATTTGGAAGCCTGTTGCTTGAAAAATACAGTTCCAAAAAATCAAAACCTAAGATGGTGATCGGCCGGGATGGACGTATCAGCGGACTTGCGGTAAGAGAGATTGTCGTCCAGGCACTCACCGGGCTGGGCATCGATGTGATCGACCTGGGTTTATCGACAACTCCGACAGTGGAGGTAGCTGTGAAGATGACCCAATCCATAGGTGGAATTATTATTACTGCCAGTCATAATCCTGAAGAGTGGAATGCATTAAAGTTGCTGAACCCCGATGGTGAGTTTATTTCAGCTGAATTCGGCAAGAAGGTCCTGGACCGTGCTGTAAAAGGAGAAGAGAAATCAGTAAAAGAAACACCTCTTGGATCGGTTAATGCAGATGATAGCTTTCTTAAAAAACACCTCGATGCCATCCTGCATTACCCATTGGTCAATCCCAAAGCAGTAGCGAAGAAGAATTATAAAGTGGTGGTGGATACCATCAATTCCACGGGGGCAATCTTTATCCCCGCTTTATTGAAAGGTTTGGGTATATATGATGTCATCATACTGAATGGTGAAGTGACTGGGAAATTCGCGCATAATCCCGAGCCCCTGCCCGCACATCTTAGCCAGTTGAGCAATGAAGTTGTCAGGCAGAAAGCGGATCTCGGGATTGCCGTCGATCCCGATGTAGACCGGCTTTGTTTTGTTTGTGAAGACGGAACCATGTTTGGTGAAGAATTTACGCTGGTGGCCATTGCCGATTATATATTGAGTAAAAAGAAAGGAAATACAGTCAGCAACCTGAGCAGTACACGCGCATTGAAAGAGATCACATTGAAACATGGGGGAGAATATTTTCCTTCGGCAGTGGGAGAAGTAAATGTGGTAAAGAAAATGAAACAGGTGAACGCGGTGATCGGCGGTGAAGGAAACGGCGGCA
>DATINK010000069.1:0-5469 GCA_035474355.1 Chitinophagaceae bacterium
GAAGGTGCACCATCCCTTTCAGTCGATCATCGAGATCGACCCCACCAGGCGCTTTAAACAGGATCATGTTATGATGACCGATCCTGAATTCCTGGATGTATTTGATGTAAAAGCGACAGAAGGTAATGCTTACGTAGCGTTACGAACACCTTACCAGGCGGTATTGACAGAAACAACTGCAAAAAAATTCTTTGGTAATGAAGACCCCATTGGAAAAACCTTTACGTATAACGATAGTTTCCACATCACAGTAGGGGCGGTCATAAAAGATTTCCCTGTGAACACCCATTTACCTGCTTCTATGCTGCTTTCCTTTGCAGCCAATGAAAAATACCTGATGACGAGCCCGGATCATTATGGAAGTACTTCCGGTGGGTCAACATTTATCGTCTTACCGAAAGGAACAAAACCCGGAACAGGTTTGATGACAGCGCTCAGCAGTATTTACGACAGGTTCCTGAATAATCAATCCTGGATGGGTAAGGACTCACATGTGGAAATGGAGTTACAGCCCCTGGGGAATATTCATTTTACTTCCAAGTATGGCAGCGGTGGTCAATGGGTACAGGCTATTAATACCAGGTGGCTTTGGTTTTTCGGAGGGGTAGGTTTAGCCGTATTGTTACTTGCCTGCATCAATTTTATTAATCTTTCAACTGCACAAGCGCTGACCCGGGCAAAAGAAGTAGGGGTACGAAAATCAATTGGCGCCGGAAGGCTCCAGCTGATCACTCAATTTCTCAGTGAGGCTTTATTGCTTGTTCTTTTCTCAGCCATAGCAGGAGTCATCGTTGCCAAATTAGCACTGCCTTATATTAATGAGCTTGCCGGGAAGCAGATCAGGTTTGACATTTTACATTCACCTTCTTTATTTATTTCATTATTGGCAGGTGTTCTGTTAACAGCGCTATTGGCCGGTATCTACCCGGCATGGGTGATCACCCAATTCAGGCCGGCTACTACGCTGAAATCAGGTTCTGTGAATGCGAACCCTCAACCTGCTTTTCTTCGAAAAGGATTGGTAGTGGCACAATTCACTATATCGGTGTGTTTATTGATCGGGTTGTTGCTTATTGGCAGGCAGATGAATTATTTGCGCCACAAAGATCTTGGTTTCGATAAAGACAATATTGTTATGGTCCCGCTTCCTTCCAATACTACACAACCGGGAAGAGACCTGTTGACGGCCGAATTAAGAACGATTCCTGCTGTCAAAACCTGGTCATTTTCTACCAGTCCTCCCAGTGGGGGCGAGGATACTCACTGGGGAACATACATGAGCCTGTCAGGCAGGGATGACCCGAACCGGAAACATGTAACGCTTATTATGAGTGACGATAAATTTTGTCCACTCTATGGATTGCATTTGAAAGCCGGCCGGCTTTTCACGATCGACGACACCATAGCGATCTCCAAATCTCTTCCCGAAGAGCAACGATTCCCGAGATCTGTAGTCAATGAAAAATTGGTACAGCAGCTGGGTTTTCCATCCAACGAGGCTGCCCTTGGAAAAAGGTTCTGGATAGGAATGAATGGCTGGCATGCGGAAATAGTAGGGATCGTTGCCGATTTTAATATTGGATCATTACACGAAGCCATCGAACCCACTTTGATCACCCATTACCTTTCGGTCTGTAAAGAAGTAGGAATTAAAATAGGATCAGGAACGGATATTCCTGCAACGATAAGCCGGATAAACGGAGCTTATAAGAAAGTATTCCCCGGGGGGATATTTGAATTTAATTTCCTGGATCAACAATTAGATGCTTTATACAAGACAGAGTCCAGGTTATACAGTCTTTTTAAAATATTCTCTGTCCTCGCGATGCTCATCTCCTGCCTGGGACTATGGGGATTGATCGCATTTGCAGCACAGCAACGCGTAAAAGAGATCGGGATAAGAAAAGTGCTGGGAGCTTCTGTTCCCAATCTTGTTGCGCTGCTTGCACGGGATTTCATTGTATTGGTGGGAATCTCCATTGCGATAGCCGCACCTGTGGCCTATTGGGGGATTCATAAATGGTTACAGGATTTTGCATTCAGGATAAACATTGGTGCTTCTGCATTTGTGATCGCAGGTGCAGTTGCCATATTGATCGCTTTGATCACCGTGAGTTTCCAGGCTATCAAAGCGGCGATCGCCAACCCGATAAAGTCTTTACGAACCGAATAACCCCTGTCCCCCTAAAGGGGGTAAATGAATTTATATGATAAAAAATTATTTTAAAATAGCGTTTCGCAATCTTGCTAAACACAAGAGCATTTCATTCATCAACATATTTGGACTTTCCGTAGGCATGGCCTGCTGCCTGCTGATCATGTTGTATGTAAAAGATGAGTTGGGTTATGACCGGTTCAATAAAGATGCGGGCCAGGTCTACCGGGTGGTAAAGGATTTTGTAAATGATGACGGAACGAGGCTACCGGATGCCACGACGCCACCGGCATTAGGCCCGGCGCTGCAAAAAGAAATACCGGAGATCGAATCTGTCACCCGTATTTTCCCCGGCTGGAGCAATAAGTTTTCCATCAAATACGGAAATAAGACATTCCTGGAAGAAAAATTATTCAGAGCCGACAGCAGCTTGTTTGATGTTTTTACATTTTCATACCTCAAAGGCGATCCTAAAAAAGCACTCAGTGACAAGACTTCCATCATTCTGACAGAATCCACTGCCCGGAAATACTTTGATAAAGAAGATCCCCTTGGAAAGGTCCTTGAAATTGATGCGCTGGGCCCCATGATGGTGAGAGGGGTAATAAAAGATATTCCTGAAAATGCGCATTTTCATTTCGACTTCCTGATCTCCAACAAGAAATTTGCAGGCAATATTGATGAAGATTGGGGCTTTTACAATTTCTATACCTACATTAAATTAAAGGATAATGCTTCTATCGCCACGGTCGACCCTAAGATCCGGGCGGTCTATAAGAAAAACAGGCCCCAGGGCACCAATGATTTTTATTCCCAGGCTTTGACAAGCATACATCTTGGTTCGCAATTGAAATGGGAACTGGAAGCCAACAGCGACAAAATGTATATCTATGTTTTTTCCATCATCGCCCTTTTTGTCATCCTGATCGCCTGCATCAATTATGTTAACCTCACTACGGCACGGTCATCACTACGCGCGAAGGAAATTGGCGTTCGGAAAGTTTCAGGGGCATACAAATCTTTACTGATCAAACAATTCTTAATTGAATCCGTTTGTACCGCTGTTATTTCTCTTTTAATTGCCCTCCTTTTTGCATCATTATTATTACCGGTGATCAACCAGCTTTCACAAAAACATCTTGTCTTATTTAACGCTGCGAATCTAAGGCTGGTAGCCTATTCAATAGGGATCACCATTTTCATTGGATTACTGGCGGGTATCTACCCGGCCATTTATTTATCATCATTCAGGCCCGTGCTGGTCTTAAAAGGCTTGAAACTTTCAGGGGCAAAGGGGTTCAATCTCCGTAAAGCATTGGTCGTTTTTCAATTTTCCATTTCCATTGCCATGATTGCCGGTACACTGATCATCATGCAACAGATCAGGTATATAAGGAATGCAAAACTTGGGCTTGACAAAAACCAGGTCCTGATTGTAGAAGGTACGGGTCGTATGCCATCTGCCACCAATCATGAAGCGCTGAAAAATGAATTACAGGAAATGCCGGCTATAAAAAAAATGTCCGGAGCTGATGGCATTATTGGCGGACAAAACTGGACAACGACTATGCGGGCGAAAGGATCGAAAAACGAACAGCTGGTTAATTTCCTGACGGTGGGATATGATTACCTGGATGTAATGGGAATACAAATCAAAGAGGGACGTGGTTTTTCTTCAAAATTCCCCTCCGACACATCGCAATCCGGTGTTCCGGGTACCCTTGAAAGATACGCAGGCGGTATCATCCTGAACGAAACTGCCATACGCCAGCTGGGGGTTCCTTCACCGGTGATTGGACAAAAGATCATCACGGGGGAGGACAAGGATACGACATACTATATGGACGTTGTTGGCGTAATGAATGATTTTCATTTTACCTCCTTTAAAAGCCCGATCAAACCTTTCGCTTTTGTAACTGATCCTGGACGTGAATCTTTACTTGTATTAAAACTGCAGGGAAGGGACCTGGCATCGACTATCGCCAGCATTGAAAAGAAATGGAACAAGTATTCACCGGATAGGCCATTCCAGTATTCGTTTCTCGACCAGACATTCGCACGCTTATATAATTCAGAAGAAAAATTTAAGAAAGTCTTTATTTATATCACCACCCTGGCCCTGATCATTGCCTGCCTGGGTTTATTTGGCCTGGCGGCGTTTGTAACACAGCAAAGGACCCGTGAGATCGGGATCAGGAAGGTATTTGGCGCCAGTATGGAAGGATTGGTTTCCTTATTATCCAGGGATTTTATTAAGCTGGTTCTTATCGCTACGGTCATTGCCATACCTGTTAGTTGGTATTTCATGAACAAATGGCTGCAGGATTTTGCCTATCGTGTCAGCCTGGGCTGGTGGGTTTTCGGTGTGGCGGCTTCATTAGCATTATTGATCGCTTTTATTACCATCAGTACACACGCAATACGGGCAGCACTTGCGAACCCGATAAAGTCTTTACGAACCGAATAAAATGTAAGTGTATGATCAGAAACCTGTTGTTGACCGCGCTCAGAAACCTGAAGAAAAGTAAATTTTTTTCCATTCTGAATATTTCCGGCCTCGCTATCGGAATGGCCGTGTTCCTGCTGATTGCCCAGTACGTAAGTTTTGAAAGGAGCTTCGAAAACTTTGTTCCGTATAAAAATGATATCTACCGGGTGAAACTGGAAATGTACAGGAGTAATGAACTGCTGCAGGCCAGTGCTGAAAATTACCCGGGCGTGGCCCTGGCGATGAAAAATGAGATCCCTGAAGTAGAAACTTTTGCAAGGCTCTACAATATGGGTTATAAGAATAACGTGATCATCACTTACGAAGATGCAAAACCTCAGCCGGTGGCCATCAAGCACCGGGGTTTTTTATATGCAGATTCTGCTTTATTGCCGATGATGGGTTATAAAATGGTAAAAGGAAATGCAGCGTCTGCATTGGCGGAACCCAAATCGGTGGTATTATCTGAAAAATATGCAAAGCTTTATTTCGGAAATGAAGACCCGATGGGGAAGGTGCTGCACTTACAGGATGATGATTTTAATAACGAACTGGCTACCGTTACGGGTGTATTCAAAGATTTACCTGCCAACACCCATTTACGCTTCGACATTTTGTTTTCTTATAAAACACTTTATGGCCGGGGAGATTGGGCACCCAGCCGGTATAACGAAAGCTGGCGGAGAAAGGATATGTACACATTTGTGAAGCTGAAAAGCGGTACAGATCCCAAAGCAGTCGAAGCCAAATTACCTGCATTGGTTGATAAATGTGAACCTCAATTAAAAGGAACACCGCGGAGAGATGTACTGGTGCTCCAGCCTTT
>DATINK010000070.1:0-2026 GCA_035474355.1 Chitinophagaceae bacterium
CGGGTATGATTTCGAAAAATATCCGCTGATATTAGCCAATTGACTAATGAACATCAGCCCCGATAACCTGAATCGGCGGAACAACCCGATCCCTTTGATCCGGAATGGGAAAAACAACAGGCCGAAATAAAATCCTAATCCTTCCATGGGGATCTTCCCTCCCTGTTCATTCACTACTTTATGAAAAAGTTTTGCCCCTCTCCCATAATTCTTCTGTTGTTTCCAGAATCCTTTACGGGTCAGGTGATGAGCATGATAAATGATAGCAGCAGGTATATATTTCAGTTTTTTGCCGGATTGTATCCATTCCCGGCAGAATTGCCTGTCTTCTGCGGCAGCCAATGGAAAAGTTTCATCAAACCCTCCTTTTTCCAAAAAAATGTTTTTAGATACTACCATATTATTCGATGTGAAAAACACCGGGTCTTTCTTATTAAAATACCTGTAAATATAATCTACCAATACCTGGCTGGCTGTCGAGTAAATACTTTTTTCGATGTTCGTGGTTTTGCCACCCAGTAACAGGCCTGTTTGTAAATGTGGAATCACCTGGCTGAGGAATGCTGTATCGGGACGACAATCATCATCAATAAAGACCAGCCAGTCTCCATTGGCCATGCGCGCACCACGATTCCTGGCAGTTGCCGGTCCGCTGTTAGTACCGGAAATAAACAAAATGGGTAAGTTGCTGAATAAATTGACAATGGGTTGATTGATATCCGCACTCCCATCATCCGATATGATGATCTCCATGTCTTCTTTCGGATAATTCAATTGCTCCAGTGCATGCAGGCATTCTTTTAAAATTTCCGGGCGGTTGTAAGTAGGTATGATGATAGAAAATGTCAATCAGGGAATTTACGATTTACAATTTACGATTTACGCCCCCATCCCCTAAAGGGGTGCGATTGCTGATTGCCGATTGCTGATTGATATTACCTGACTTTCAGCATCGACTTCACTTGCTGGATCGGTCCGTTCTGGAAACGTGCATAATATACGCCGGTAGGGAGGCTATAACTATCAAAGCTGGTTGTATAGGTGCCGGGAGGATAATCACGGTCGATCGGTGTACTGACTACCCTTCCCAGCATGTCGATGATCTGTATCAGCGTATGCCCGCCTTTTGATTTGAATTTTATGGTCGTTGATTGAACAAATGGGTTGGGATAATTACTGATTAACTCCTCGCCCGCCGTTTGATTGGGGTCGCCGGTACCTAATGCACGACAATAAGAATCATTCACAATGTCAAGGCTCTGGAAATTGCTGAATAAAATTTGTTGCAGGATCGTTGGCGAAACGCAGAACCATTTGTCAAGTACCGATGCATAAATGCTCCTGAAATCGTATTGGAATGGAATATTATCATTGACCGTTACATTCGCCGGTATCGCAGGGTTGGTTCCCCAGATACCCGGCCTGACACCATTTCCAAAAAGGATCATGGGTGCTGCGGCTCCATGGTCGGTTCCCACACTTGAATTTGACTTGATCCTTCTTCCAAATTCAGAAAACGTCATGCCGATCACACGATTTTGAATACCCAGGAATGTACAATCGTCCACAAAAGCTTTGATCGCATCAGAAACTTTCTGTAATAGCGTGGCGTGTGTGCCCGTAGTAGTATCAGTATTGGTTTGCAATGAATGGTTATCAAAACCTCCAAAGCTGACCATATATAATCTTGTTTTCAATCCACCTTTCACCAGCTTTGCCACGATCTTCAGTTGATCTGCAAGCGTATTATTGGTTGGATAAGTTCCCTGTTGGGTTACCGCATTGGCCGCATCCCTGACCCTTTGGGTGTAGAGATTGGTTTGTGAAGCAACTGTTCTTATATAAGTAAGCTCATCCCCCGATGGCGTGGGGGGCGCCGGATCAACAACATTATTTACCAGGTTATAAAAACTGGTCGGATCGGTGATACTCATTCCCATATTTACAGTGGGCCCCTGGAAAGTCAGTGAAGTAATGGATCCTATTTGTATCGCCAGCGGATCAGGCATCGTGGAATTCGGGTAAC
>DATINK010000071.1:0-7016 GCA_035474355.1 Chitinophagaceae bacterium
CATGATCTTCCATGGGGTAGGGGGCTATCTCCCAATTGTCTTTTCCTAATTCGATCAGTCTTTGCGTGAGCTTTACCGCGTCCTGGAAATGAACGTTCACATCCACCATGCCGTGGCAGATCAATAAATGTCCTTTTAATCCCGCAGCAAAATAATAAGGTGAACTTTTCCTGTAGGCAATACTATCGGTAAAAGGTTCATTCAATATATTACTTGTATATCCATGATTATAGTTCGCCCAATCGGTCACGGGCCGCAAAGCAGCGCCTGCCGCAAATGCATCGGGTGTGGTGAACAATGCCATAAGGGTAATAAAGCCGCCATAAGACCCTCCATAGAGACCGATCCTTTTCGGATTGACACCAAATGTCTTGACCAGGTAATTGGCGCCATCTACATTATCCTCGAGGTCTTTTCCTCCCATAAAGCGATAAATCCCCGTACGCCAGTCGCGGCCATAACCTGCACTGCCACGATAATCGATATCCATTACATAATATCCATTATCCGCAAGCAGGTTGTTAAACATATATTCCCTGAAATAACTGCTCCACCATTTGTGAGCATTCTGCAAGTACCCGGCTCCATGTACAAAGATCACCGCCGGTTTATTGGGATCCGGATTAGCAGGCTTATATAAACGGGCATATACCTGCGCTCCGTCCCTGGCTGCGAAACTGATCAGTTCCGGGTCTTTCCAGGCATAGGATCTGAATTCCTCGCTTTGCGCTTTGGTAGTGACCTGTTCTATCTTTCCGCCGGGTTTATTTTCCTGTAAATAAAGCTCCCAGGGCTTATTGGAATAAGAATAAAGTATGGCCAGCCATTTTTCATCAGGTGAGATCGTTACCTGGTTGGCACCCGTCATCGTGGTAATTCTTTCCTTTTTACCATCGGCAATATTCAAACGATAAAACTGCTGCTCTCCCGGATGAACTTCGTTTGTTGTTATGTAAAATGATTTTTTATCCCTGGAAAGACTGGCTTGTTGCACTTCATACTTGCCCGATGTCAATGCTTTCCTTTCACCCGTTACTACATTCATTATATATAAATGTGAGTAGCCCGTTGCTTCCGATTGAAACCAAAATGTATTATCGTCGATCCACCCGGTATTACCACCAAATCCCCCGGTTCCGGGTCCGCCTACCCAGGCATCATCATGCTGACGATCGAGCAGTCTCAGCTTTCCACTGGCTGTATCCACCAACATCAACCAGCGGTCTTTATTATCCTGCGCACGCACATCTACAACAGCTCTTGTTCCTTTCGGTGACCAGGATGGCCCACCAATATTCACTGCACGAAGCGGGGGGTTCTTGCTCTTCCTGTCATAATCTTTCGGATAATCTTTTACAAAAAGAGGTATTTCCCTGATGCCCGGGATCGAATCTGTTTTAATGGAAAGAACAGTGTCCCGGGTGCGGTCATAGATATAGAATTCAGAATTTGCCTGAGGGGTACCCACTTTTGTACGACCAGGAATGTCAGTTGTGAAACCCGTTTCAGTAACATAACTCGGAACGATCGTGGTTTTTCCACCGGCGGCTGGTTTGAATAAACGATAGCTGACGAACCTTCCATCCGGGCTAATATTCAATCCCTGCACGTTTTTATCTTCTATGTTGATCGTGCGCATCTCTGTTTTGGGAAGTGACTTTGTATACGCATCGGCCAATTCTCTTTTTTCTTTTCTGTCTTCCAGTACAGTGAAATTCTGTAACTGGTCATTCTTCAACCAGTTTTCCTGGCTATTTCCCGCCGCAGCATCTCTTGTACCTCCTCCGAAATTCCTGTTGAAACCTCCGCCCCCACCTGTGGGTGCAGCAGCGGCTTCGCCAGCTTTCAGGTTGGCCAACTGGATCGTTTCACCATTCATAATATCCCATGCAAAGAGGTTCTGGCTCCGGTTATAAACCACTTTAGTTTCATTAAAAGAAAACTGGGGATTTGTTTCCGCATCAGCGGTCTGCGTAACACGTTTCACCTTTCCTGTCTTTACATCTCCATAATATATATCCCCGTCTTTGCTATACACGTAAGCTGTCCGGGCCTGGTTATAATTTACATTGTTATCAGCGAGAACTCCCATTTTCTGAGCCACCGATGCTTTGACCGGTGTTTTATTCTCTTTCGTGATATAATACAATGAATCTGCGGGTTCTCTATTCGGATTCCAGGCAAAATAAAGTGTATTGCCATCGGCACTCCATACAGGTGAGGTTGGAGATGTGCCGATCCATTTTGGATCACGCATGATCTTATCGACAGTAAGTTTGTCTAATCGGGGTTGTGCAAAACAAGTGGAGGAAATCAGCAATAATGTAAGGAATACAAGGGTTTTTGACATATCAGAATATTTGGTATAAATATATTGAGATTCTCTTAATTGGCGGCTCCCGGTTATCCCGCATTCCATTTATCTTCCCGCACTTAAAAGATCAAAATGAAATACAGGATCGGGGTATTATGATTTTGCCACCCTATTCTTTACTGCAATGTATGATGTGGAATATATGTTTCTCCGGCCAGAGACCCGGAAAAATGGGCGTCATTATTTCTACAATGCCGGGCACATGTATTATATCAATAAGCCGGACATGATCCAATTCAAGAAAGATGTAGATTCATTCTTTGACTGGAGCAATGGCTTTTAAAATTGATAATTAGTAATAATTAATAATTTGTGATTCTTGCCGGTAAGACGGTAAGGCGGTAAGAATACTTTGAAGCTCAAGATAATTTGTAAACGGGAAGGGGCTCTCTTCCCGTCTTCGAACTTTGGATCATTTCGAGCTATAACTTCCCGTATTTCCGCCTTCCCGGCAAAATTATTAAGTTTCGAAAAACAAAAGAAACTCCAAATAATTCAATTCCCTCTTAAACCGCCGCAGCCAAATGGCCTGTATTCACCGCATTTTTTTGCATTCTTCATGCGATGGTGCATATTCCTGTTATTGAAAAAAGATCTTTCAAAACCAATCGGTATTCCTACCCGGATATTAAATGAATTAGATTCAGATGAAAGCGTGGCGGATGTGGTTTTCCCGGCTGAGACTACGCTGATCGTGCGGGGACCCATATTACTGAACCCTTTTACATAATTGAAGCTGATCACAAAGCTCCTTTTAGTATTGCGCCCGAATTCCAAACCGGCGCCTCCTGTAAAGGCCGTATTCCAGTTGCCGGCCTTGTATTCATAAGTAGAACCCTTTTGCAGAATATCAGAAGACCCGGTACCCGGGATAAAGGCAAAACCAATATTCGGTTGAATTTTCATCCAGGTCCCTTTGGTTTTGGATCTTTCTTTCGCAGATGATTTACTGCTGCAACAGGGAGGGAGATTCCGGGAAGAAGAACAACTTTCTTTTGACATCGATCTCCCCGCATATTTCGAATGGCTTTTCGAATGGTCAGAGGAAGGGAAGAAAAATTTCTTTGTCGTTAACTGGTACCCGGCTTCAAAACGAAGTTTCATATTGCCGGCAGATGTTTTAAAATCATTCATTCCATTTTCGAGATCTGAGAAAACAAAAGAAATCGTTTGACGGGTTGTTCCCAGGGCGATATAAGGACCGAAACCTGTCTTGAATTTATAATCTAACCGGATGGAAACCTGTGGTGCAAAGGAGATTCCCACGGGCATACTTAATTCACGGCTATTGTAACTGATCTCGTTCCCTGTTAATTCCGCACCGATCTGGGGAAGGATGGTCAATTGTGCATTTGCCACGCACGCACAAACAGCAACCAGGCTGGTCAGGATGGCATGTCTCATAGTAGTTGAGTTTAGGAAAATAAGTTAAGTTATTTCCCTAAACATATAAAAAGAAATACACAGGTGGTTGGCTGGCGTCTGACGCATATTAAAAGTGTCAGACGCATTCAATACTTCGGAGTTTTCCTGCTATTCGAATGCGTCAGACACCTATTTCAAAGCTTCGGAGTTTCCCTGAAATTTAAATGTATCAGATACCTACTTGAAGCTAGTAACGTCCGTCTTTCTTGTCTTTTGAACGCCCAATCACGAAGCCTGTTCCACCTCCCAGTATGGCCCCGATGACAGCACCCGCAACACGGTTCCTTTTATTGATCACGGCTCCCAGTACGGCACCCGTTGCTCCGCCAATCGCGGTACCCTTGGCTGCCTTGCTCCATCCTTTTTTCGCTACGGTCTTTGCAGGATCAGAGGAAGACGAGTTTCTCGAAGTGGTGGATGTTCTGACGGTAGAAGTTGCAACATTCGGGTTGTAATACTGGTTGGGGTCCAATCTTTCATGTTGGGCCTTCCAGTCCTGGAACTGTGCCAGGCCCGTCGTGTCGACGAACATCACAACTCCTTTCACTTCTGATTGGGGTGACCTGTTACAGGCAACGAAAAAAGCTGCCATCGTAACAATGAGTAGTATTTTTTTCATGATCTTCATTTTAATAGGTTAAGAAATAATGTTTCTACCCCTGTTAAACAGAAAAAATGCCAGAGATATACCCATTGTTAAAACCAGGGGTATAATCACTGAGGATAAGACGTTTAGATGCTCTTTATTTTAACAATAGGCCCCAAATTTGTAAATGAAGAGGGATGGAAATAATGGGATATAACAATAACTTACAATTGATATGACAAAGCCTGGAAAAATAAGATCGATCGTTTGGAAGGTTTCAAAAATATTTCTCTTCTCGCTCGGAGGCATATTGATTCTTTTGATCCTCGCGCCCATTCTTTTCCGGAAACAGATCATCAATTTTGCGAAAAATCAATTGAACAAGAACCTAAGTGCAACCGTAGATTTTAAGGACGTGCGCATTTCCCTGATCAGGCATTTTCCCCGGCTGGATGTAAAATTTGTAAACCTGAGTATAATCGGGAAGGATAAGTTCCCTGGCGATACGCTTCTTTTTTCACCGGTAACTCATGCGGTGGCCAATTTTAAAACACTTTTCCGCTCCAACGTGAAAGTGTACTCTATTGAGCTGATCGATCCCGTTATCAATGCAAAAGTGGACAGCAGCGGCAAACGGAATTTTGATATTGGTAAAAGCAGTGGTTCTTCAGGGGAAGGGGGCGGCAATGACTTTACCTTAAGCCTGGAGAAATACAGTATTAAGAACGGAACGGTCACTTACTATGATGACCTGGTACGACTCTATACCAGCATGGACCATTTCAATCACAGTGGCACAGGAAATTTTTCCGATATCAAATTTCAAATGAAAGCCAACACAACTGCGGACAGTGTGAATTTCCAATATGGCGCGATTTCTTATCTCAATGACGCGGTCATCAATATGCCACTCGACCTGGACATTGATAATGGTAAATTAGAATACCATTTCCAGGGAGAGAAGATACTGATCAACAGTGTTCCTTTGAATATAAAAGGCATTGTCAATTCGCTCAACGATTCCACGGATAAACTGGATATAACGGTCAAGACGCAGCAAGCCGACTTCAAAAACCTATTGACGCTGATCCCGGGTGTGTATACCAAAAACCTGGAAGGTTTACAGACCAAAGGACAGGCCGTGATCGATGGAACGATAACAGGTGAAACAACCCGTAACAAACTTCCCGATTTTAATATTAAAATAGATGTCATCGACGGATACATTAAAAACCCCGATTTCCCTGAACCGATCCAACGCATCAACTTCAATGGAAGCATTGAGAATTGCGGTGGTTCTAATGATTCTACAGTGATCATTATCAGGAATGGAATCGCAAGAGTAGGGGAAGAGCCCGTCAGGTTCTCCGTAGGCATTACAAGACCCGTTTCAAGAATGAATATCGATTTATCCGTCGCAGGAAGGGCTCAATTGGAACATATTCAGCAGATCCTCCGTTTGAATAATATGACCATGCGGGGATTACTGGATGCTAACCTGAGAGCCAGTGGTCCGTTAGCAGCTTTTGAATCCAAACAAGTGAACGGGTTACGGGCAAGTGGAACATTACAGGCCAGTAATTTTTATTACCAGGACCCGACTATGATGCCGGTGCAGGCTGAAAAAGTGAATATGAATTTTAATAATGCCGAAGCTGCAGTCCAGGTAAGCCAGGCCAGTTATAACAAGACCGATTTTTCAGCAACGGGAAAAATTTTCAATTTTTTCAATTTCATTTTTGTCAAAGCCCCTTTGCGGGGCAATATCCAGGCCTCTTCACCGGAAGTGAACCTGGCCAATTGGACCAGCAGCTCTCCCGGCTCAGGTACAAGTACAGGTTCATCCAAACCTTTTATTGTGCCGGCCGGATTGAAACTGGACATTGATGCGCGGGCAGATAAACTGATCAGTGATAAGATCCTTATCTCCAATTTGACTGGAAAGATCCTTTTCGCGGGTAAAAAACTTTTGTTTGAAACCGTAACAGGGAACGCTTTTGGCGGAAGCATCGATGTTGACGGATCCTATTCATCGGAAAAAACGCCGCTTCAGCCGGATATTATTTTAAATTATAAATTAAATAAGCTGGATGTCCATCAAACTTTCCTGGCGCTTGTCACTGCCAAGTCCCTGATGCCGATCGGGAATTATCTTTCCGGCACCCTTACATCAGACCTGGAAGCCAGGGGAAAACTGGGAGATGATTTTTCACCTATTCTTAATTCTCTGCAGGGCAACGGAAACATTTTATTATTAAACGGCTTGCTCCAGAAATTCGCGCCCCTGGAAAAACTGGCCCAACGCCTGGGCACGGAGAAACTGAAAAATATTGCCACCAAAGAAATAAAGAACCGTTTCACATTTGAAAATGGGAGGGTGGATGTATTGCCTTTTACTTTCACCGCTTTTGAAAACTATCTGTTTGAAGTAGCAGGCCATCATGGTTTTGACAATAGCATCGATTATGCTGTTAAACTGACCATGCCACGCAAAGAATTGGGAGCGGCCGGCAACCAGCTTTTTCAAACACTCTATAGCAAACTGGGAAAGATCGGCCTTGATGTAAAGCCGGATGACAAGATCAGTTTTTTTGTTAAGATCACAGGCAGCATGGCCAATCCCGATATTGA
>DATINK010000072.1:0-3436 GCA_035474355.1 Chitinophagaceae bacterium
GCAGGTGCTTCCGCAACGATGTGAAATATTTTTTGGCAGACAGCATATCCAAATGCAAAAACGACGCCCCAAACAGCTGTCATTGCCAGTTCACCACCTTTCACCCCGGCTTTCAACACGGATGCGCAGGCCGTGCCTTCCGGGTAAGGCAAAATCCCATGCTCTTTTACAATTAAAGCGCGTCGAAGGGGGATCATCATCAGGGTACCGAGCATGCCTCCTATAATAGCAAGGATCAGGATGGTCATGTAATTAAAGAAATTGGCGCTACTTGCTTCACTTAGGAAAAGAAAACCCGGAAGGGTGAATACTACGCCGGCTGCTATACTTTCTCCGGCGCTTCCGGTCGTTTGAATAATATTATTTTCAAGAATGGTGGTTCTTAAAAAAAGTTTTCCCAACAAAATCGCTATTACTGCAATGGGAATCGAAGCAGAAACAGTGAGGCCGGCTTTCAATGCCAGGTAAACCGTAGAAGCTCCAAAAATGATCCCGAAAAGAGAACCCATCAAAATAGATTTGATGGTCAGCTCCGCCATTTTCTCTTCGGGGGCCACAAAGGGCCTGAATGTCGTTGGTTGGTCTGCCATGA
The DNA here is from genome assembly GCA_035474355.1 of Chitinophagaceae bacterium. Lineage (GTDB taxonomy): Bacteria > Bacteroidota > Bacteroidia > Chitinophagales > Chitinophagaceae > DATINK01. The sequence continues at coordinate 593 of DATINK010000072.1, forward strand.
CAGGTTGGTTTTGTGAATGGAAGATAGGGAAAAGACGTTACTCAGTCCACAGTTCACAGTCGACAGTCTGCAGTTGAAAGGTTTACTACAGTTCGCAATCTTATAGGCCCGAACAAATCAGTCCGAGCCCGTTTTATCCCTTACGATCTGGTTAAGTGATTTGACCTTTGCAAAAATGAGCAGGCCTCCCAGTATGGCTGCGACAGTGATAATGCCAAAGAAAACTCTTTTATCGGGCATCTTATCCCAGAAGGTCGCCATCACACCAGCAACTTTACCGCCTATTGAAGTTGATAAGAACCATCCACCCATCATCAGGGCCGTCAATCGCTGGGGAGCAAGTTTGGAAACAAATGAGAGGCCTATTGGGCTCAGACAAATCTCGCTCACAGTAAATACACCATAGGTAAGAAATAACCATAAGGAACTTGCTTTATGGGTGTAAATGCTGGGGACCGACATCACTGCAATTACCATTACCAAAGCGCTCAATCCTGCAATGATCAATGCCCATGCAAACTTGCTCGCGGTCGTGATGGTTTTCTTTCGTCGGGATCGCCATGCAAAAAATGCAATAAGAATAGGTGTTAATGCTACAATAAAGAAAGGGTTGATTGACTGGAACAGTTCTGTATTTCCCACTTTGGCCACTCCATTGGCAGGCCATTTATCTTTTGGCATATTCACGAAGTAGGGATCGGGTCCCATGGTTTTTATGGCATGACCGGAATCATCTGTAACTACTCTCATGTAACTATCTAAACTATCTACCTGCTGAGGTTTTGTTTCAAGATTTTGTAATGCGTATACTTTATCAGCAGGTTTTTCCATAAACTGAGGTATGGATCTATCTGTGTGAGATTCTGCCCAAATCGTCAGCCCGGTGGAATTTTGATTGTAGATGGTCCAGAATATGATCGATACCGCAAAAACGAATAATAGTGCACCAATGCCCTTTTTTTCCTGCCCCAGGCTTTTTCTCCAGAGATTGACGTAGAAAGCAATAACAGGAATGCAGGCAAATATGAAGGCATCTGCAGAATCGCTACCAAAAATATTTTTGGGAATTAACCAGCCAAGTACAGCAAAAACGACCATGGGTAGAAAAACAGAACCCAGTATTTTGGATGTCTTCATATCTCCGGGTTGCATGGCCCGTTTTACATCGTATGCTTTTATATGCCTGAGGCTAAATGCAAGTGTTATCAGTCCGATAATTAAGCCAATGCCGGCAGCTGAAAAAGCGGCTTGCCATCCAATCCTGTTTCGAAGAATGGCAGCAACGAAATTGCAAAAGAAGGCACCCAGGTTAATACCCATGTAAAAGATATTATAGGCATTATCCTTTAATGGTTTCAGATCTTCCCGGTTATACATATTTCCAAGCAATGTGGAAATATTAGGTTTGAAGAAGCCATTTCCTACAATAATAAGCCCCATAGATATGTAGACAGTATATTGACCCGGCAAGGCTATAGTAAGATAACCAGCGGCCATCATGGAGCCCCCGATGAAAATAGATTTGATATACCCAAGATATCTGTCAGCCAGTAAGCCACCTATAAAAGGAGTGAGGTATACAAGGGCGATAAATGTACCCACGATGTCTGCTCCCATTGCATTGGGCAGTCCCTTACCTGTGCTTTTTGTCAGATAAAGAAACAGGATCCCCACCATCAGGTAATAGCCGAATCGTTCCCACATTTCTGTAAAAAACAATACGTATAAACCTTTTGGATGCTTGCCTAAACGTCCGGCCTCGGGAGGTAAAATATCCTGGGTTGGGCTCATATAAGATTTTTTAGTTTAAGATCTGCCTTCTTGTAAATATAGCCATTCAAAATACAGAAATTTGACCACTCAAAAAGTTTTAAAAGCTATCTTTAACAGGCTTCACAAGTGATTAAAATCCAACTTCTGATAAGACATGCGCATACTTTTATTAGGGTCCGGTGGAAGGGAACATGCCCTGGCATGGAAACTGAATCAAAGCGTCTGGACCAACCCTTTATACATAGCGCCCGGTAACCCGGGAACCGCGAATTGCGGCATCAATATAGATATTGACATCAACGATTTTGATGCGGTCGAAGCATTCTGCATTAATGAAAAGATAGAAATGGTCTTCGTGGGCCCCGAAGAACCCCTTGTCAATGGGATCTATGATCATTTTAAATCGAAGGAAGAGCTTCAGAAGATTTATTTCATAGGACCTTCTGCAAAAGGCGCCCGGCTGGAAGGCAGCAAGGCCTTCGCCAAGGAATTCATGATGCGGCACAAGATCCCGACTGCAGCTTACCGTGAGTTTATAAAGGACAATTACCAGGAAGGCATCGATTATATAAAAAAACATCAACTCCCGATCGTCATAAAAGCCGATGGACTGGCAGCAGGCAAGGGTGTCGTCATCTGTCAACATCATGTAGAAGCCATTGCGGAATTCGAATTGATGCTCCAGGACGCCAAATTCGGGGAAGCCAGTAAAAAAGTAGTGGTGGAAGAGTTCCTGGAAGGGATCGAATTAAGTGTTTTTGTGTTGACCGATGGAAAAAACTATCTCCTTCTCCCGGAAGCAAAAGATTATAAAAGGATCGGGGAAGGCGACAAGGGGCTGAATACAGGAGGCATGGGCGCTGTTAGTCCTGTTCCCTTTGCCACGGCTTCTTTCATGAAAAAAGTAGAGCAAAAGATCATCCAGCCAACGATCCATGGAATCTATAAAGAAAAGATCGACTATACCGGTTTTCTTTTTTTTGGATTGATCAATGTGAAGGGAGATCCTTATGTGATCGAATACAATTGCCGGATGGGAGACCCGGAAACAGAAGTCGTGATGGCCAGGCT
>DATINK010000073.1:0-13076 GCA_035474355.1 Chitinophagaceae bacterium
GCTTTTGTGATCTTTCTTATTGCAGTTACAGCTGAAACCAATCGTGCCCCCTTTGACCTGGCAGAAGCGGAATCTGAATTGACGGCGGGCTTTCATACCGAATATTCAGGAATGAAATTCGCGCTCTTCTTTTTAGCTGAATATGCGAACGTCTTTATTGTTTGTGCAATCGGGGCTACTTTATTCTTAGGAGGATGGATGCCCTTGCATATCGGGCATTGGACAGGTTTTAATCACGCGATGGATTATGTGCCAACAAGTATCTGGTTCTTCGGGAAAACCTTCTTCCTTATTTTCGTGATCATGTGGTTCCGTTGGACCTTTCCGCGTTTGCGGATCGATCAGTTGCTGAACCTGGAATGGAAATATTTATTACCGATCAGTATGTTCAATCTTTTATTAGTAACGGCAATGGCAATTCTTAAATGGCATTTTTAAGGCCCCTATCCCCTAAAGGGGAATGAAATAGCCCCCCTTTAGGGGACGGGGGCAAAATGAAATATGTTTTTAGGTAAATATTTTAAAGACATTTTTGGTGCGGTTCGCTCACTCCTTAAGGGTATGAAGCGCACAGGTTATTATTTTACTCATCACAAGGAGATCATCACACAACAATATCCCGACAACCGGGCGACATTGAATTTACCGGAGCGGTTCAAGGGAGAAGTCGTGATGCCCCACGATGCCAACAACGAACATCGGTGTACAGGATGCACCGCTTGTGAACTTGCCTGCCCGAATGGAACCATTAAAGTCATTACCAAATTTGATGTGACCCCGGAAGGGAAGAAGAAAAAAGCGATCGATAAGCTGGTCTATCACCTCGAGCTATGTACGATGTGTAACCTCTGTATCATTGCCTGTCCTTCGGACGCCATTAAAATGGCTCAAACCTTTGAACACAGTGTTTTTGACCGGAGCCAGTTGACCAAGATCTTAAACAATCCCGGTTCAAAAATCATGGATGGCGTAGAATGAGCGGACAAACCATCATATTTTATCTTTTGGCTGCGCTTACCCTGGGAAGCGGGATCATGGCGGTCAGTACCCGGCAGATCTTCCGTGCTGCGATCTTCCTTTTATTCTCATTGATCGGCATTGCGGGATTGTATTTCTGGTTGAATTATCAATTCATTGCAGCGGTCCAGATCGTAGTGTATGTTGGGGGTATTGTCGTGCTCATTATATTTTCCATATTTCTTACCCAGCAGGCTGGAGAAAAAATGGCGAAGCAGAAAACGAACAGGATGATTTTTGCTGCCCTCGCTGCATTTTGCGGCTTTGCACTAGCGATCGTACAGATCTACCAGCATACATTTTATGAAACGCGCCTGCCACATGAAGATGTGACCGTGGCTGCCATTGGGCAGAAAATGCTGAGTGTAAAAAATGGAGGATATGCGTTGCCATTTGAAGTGATCAGTATGTTGTTGTTGGCAGCGATGGTGGGATGTATTGTTGTGGCTATGCGTGAAAAAAAAACAATTAATACAGAATAATAACTAGTTATCGTAGGGACAGGGCATGCCCTGCCCCTAACAATAGAACAAAATGGAACCCGGGTTATATCATATACTGTTTGTTAGTGCTGCACTTTTCTTCATAGGGGTCTATGGTTTCTTTACAAGAAGAAACCTGATCACCATGTTAATGAGCATTGAACTGATCCTGAACAGTGTCAACCTGAATTTTGTTGCATTCAACAAATATCTCTGGCCCAACAGGATGGATGGATTATTCTTTGTCATTTTTATCATCGCCATCGCCGCAGCTGAAGCCGCTGTTGCTATAGCGATCATTATAAATCTATATCGTAGTCATCAGTCAATAGATGTTGAAAAAGCTGAAGAAATGAAATACTAATTATAAATTATAGATTAAAGATTATAGATTATTCAACTTCAATCTATAATCTTCAATCTTTAATCTTTAATCATAAATGCCAAACGCTGCTGTAATAGCACTCATTCCATTACTGCCACTAGCTGGGTTCCTTTTATTAGGGATATTTAAGAATACATTCAGGAATTCCAGTGGTATCATTGGAACTATCTTATTATTAGCTTCTGCATTCATCGCTATCTATGTTGCCTATGGCTATTTCTTCGATTACGGTAAAGTAAACGGTGTTTATCAAAAACTCATTCCATTTCAACATGTCTGGCTTGTATTTTCAAAAGGCGTCTCCATTGATATGGGCATCATGCTCGATCCGATATCCGTGATCATGATCGTGGTGGTCACTTTTGTTTCCCTGATGGTGCATATTTATAGCCTGGGTTATATGAAAGGTGAAAAGAGGTTCTCAACCTATTACGCATTCCTTGGCCTATTTACTTTTTCCATGCTGGGATTGGTCCTTTCTTCCAATATTTTCCAGATCTATATTTTCTGGGAGGGCGTGGGTGTGTCTTCTTTCTTATTGATTGGATTTCATTACGACCGGCCCAGTGCGGTGGCAGCTTGTAAAAAGGCATTTATCGTTACCCGTTTCGCCGATCTCGGTTTTCTCATTGGCATACTTATTCTTTCCTATTCAGCGGGTACGCTTGATTTCAACACATTGATACAGCGACTGACAACGCCAGGTTCCCCTGAATTACAAAATGCTGTTGCTTCATCCTTCCTGGGTATCTCTGCTGTTGCCTGGGGTGTTGTGCTCGTATTTATTGGTGGTGCGGGGAAAAGCGCGATGTTTCCCCTGCATATCTGGTTACCCGATGCCATGGAAGGTCCGACCCCGGTATCCGCATTGATACACGCGGCTACGATGGTGGTAGCCGGTGTTTTCCTGGTTGCGAGGTTATTCCCGGTCTTTGCCATCACCGTGCCCGGTGGGTTAAATATTGTAGCCTGGGTGGGTGTGATCTCTGCATTGCTGGCTGCTGTCATTGCCTGTACACAAACCGATATCAAACGTGTGCTTGCTTATTCCACCATGTCGCAGATCGGGTTCATGATGTTTGGATTGGGTGTAGCAACCTATGGCGGAGAAGGAAGCCTGGGTTACACCGCTTCTATGTTTCATTTGTTCACTCACGCGATGTTTAAAGCCTTACTCTTCCTGGGCGCCGGTTCGGTGATCCATTATATACATAGCAATGAAATGAAAGATATGGGAGGATTAAGAAAACATTTGCCCATCACGCATATTACTTTTTTGATCGCCTGCCTGGCAATAGCAGGAATTCCACCTTTCGCAGGATTCTTCAGCAAGGAAGAGATCCTGCTGGCTGCTTATGAAAATAATCCTGCTGTTTACTGGATCGCTTTATTTACTTCCGGGCTCACGGCATTTTATATGTTCAGGCTTTATTTCCGGATTTTCTGGAATGGTCCAAGTCTTGCGGCCTCCCCCAGCCCCTCCAAAGGAGGGGGGGCTCATCATGGTGAGAGCTTCATAATGATGCTGCCCTTAATTATTCTGGCCATTGGAGCAGCTGCGGCTGGTTTTATTCCCTTCGGAAAATTTGTGAGCAGTGATGGAACGCCATTGGAAACAAAATTCCACCTGCAGTTTTCAATTCTCCCGGTTGCGCTCGGGCTTGCAGGCATTCTATTAGCCATCTGGTTATATAAAAAGCAAAGTACGCGTGCTGGCAAAATTGCAGCATCATTGGGGAAATTATACAAGACGGCTTATCATAAATTTTATATCGACGAGATCTATTTATTTATAACGAAGAAAGTATTATTCAACCTGGTGGGAAGACCGGCGGCATGGTTTGATAAGAATGTGGTGGATGGAATGGTGAATTTGACGGGGAATACGACAGCGGCCATTTCGGAAAGAATTAAAAAATTGCAATCAGGAAAAATCCAGCAATATGCTATTTATTTTTTGGTTGCTGTGATTGGACTGGCTTTAATATTCATATACGTTTTCTAATGAGTCAAAGTAAACTATACAGACAGTTTTCTGCGCCCACTGCGATTCTCAGCGTTCCCTGCGTTCCTGTATTCATTAAATTTCGAAGTTTTTTTGGAAAGCAGAGTACGCGGAGGACCGCAGAGTACGCGGAGAAATGCAAAATATAAGATGAACCTTCTTTATATCATAGGATTACCGATTCTAACTGCAATTGCAGTCCTGGCTTCTAAAACCAGGTCTCAAATCAGGTGGATCTCCTTTATAGGTTCATTAGCTCAATTAACCCTTGCATTAGTTCTTGTTATTGTTTTCCGCAATGAAAGAGAAGCCGGAAATACTTCTCAAATGCTTTTCGAGCAAACCACCAAACTCTTTCCTTCCTTAAGCATCAGTTTCCATTTTGGCGTAGACGGAATCTCCGTCGCCATGATCTTACTCACCGCATTTGTTGTTGTAGCGGGTGTACTGGTTTCCTGGAACGTGGAAAAGATGACCAAAGAATTTTATTTCCTGCTGATTCTATTAGGCCTTGGTGCTTATGGCTTCTTTATATCCCTTGATCTTTTCATTTTATTCTTCTTCCTGGAAGTCGCGGTGATACCTAAATACCTGTTGATCGGTATCTGGGGAAGCGGTAAAAAAGAATACAGCGCCAATAAACTTGCCCTGATGCTGATGACAGGTTCAGCCCTGGTCTTGATCGCCATGCTGGGAATTTATTTCGCGCAGGGGAACGTAAGAAGTTTTGACCTGATGCATATCGCACAGCTGCATATTGCACCGGAACTTCAACGCATATTATTTCCATTATTTTTTGTGGGCTTCGGGGTATTCACTGCCATCTTCCCGCTTCATACCTGGGTACCCGATGGTCACTCCTCGGCTCCCACGGCCGGATCCATGTTCCTGGCCGGTATTTCCATGAAACTGGGAGGCTATGGTTGTTTACGAGTAGCCACCTGGTTATTACCGGAGGCTGCCAAAGAATATTCAAATATTGTTATCGTTCTCGCATCGATCGCTATTTTATATGGTGCCTTCGCTACGATGATGCAGAAGGACCTGAAATATATTAATGCCTATTCTTCCATCAGCCATTGCGGTTTTGTATTACTGGGCATTGGCATGCTCACGACCACCGCCATGACGGGCGCTGTGATGCAGATGGTATCACATGGATTGATGACGGCCCTTTTCTTCGCCGTGATCGGAATGATCTATGATCGTACACATACACGGATGGTTGCCGATATGGGAGGATTGATGAAAGTGATGCCATTTATATGTACTGCACTATTCATTGTGGGACTTTGCTCACTGGGATTACCGGGATTCAGTGGCTTTATAGCAGAAATGACCGTTTTTATGGGATCATGGGAAAAAGCAGGACTATTTTACCGGGTAGCTACTATTATTGCCTGTATGTCGATCGTCGTAACGGCTGTATATATATTAAGAGCTGTAGGACAAACAGCCATGGGACCCATAAAGGAGAGTTACAATAATCTTAGTGATGCAAAATGGAATGAAAAACTGGCTGCGGGTATTTTGATACTAGGAATTGTTGCGATTGGGGTTTATCCTTCATGGTTGAATGACCTGATAAGGCCAGGTGCGGAGTTGATATTTCAAAGGATTGCTGGTTAATTCGAATAGTTGAAAATGAAGTTGAGGATCTTATTTTAGTTTTAGGTGGCGTCGCCGCGTCGTTGTGAGAGATAATTCTCGCGACGGCGCAACGACGCTACGATTGAAATTTCTATTGATGAATGATTTTTTAACATTGATGAAACCTGAACTGGGAATTACCTTCCTGATCTTCCTGATACTTTTTTTAAAGTTGGGGAAGCTGGTAAGTAATGAGCGGATGTTGCCCATGCTACAGTTTCTTTTGTTATTACTTACTGTCTCTTGTTTTGTATGGAATAAAGAGGGTGTGTTATTCGACAATATGTTCCTCACCGACAAGAACATTGCCTTTCAAAAAGGGATCCTGTGTTTGGGCACCTACCTGATCTCAGTTCTTTGCAGCTCCTGGTTGAAGTCGAGCGAACATATGCCTGAATTCTTCGTCTTGATGTTGTCGGCACTATTGGGTATGTGTTTTATGATCTCCAGTGGGAATTTGCTGATGTTCTATCTTTCCCTGGAACTGTCCACGATCCCGATCGCAGCCATGAGCAATTTTGATCTGCACAAAAAGATCTCTTCGGAAGCGGCCATGAAGATGATACTATCCTCTGCTTTCTCATCCGGCTTGCTTTTGTTCGGCATCTCGTTGATGTATGGTGCTACAGGTACGATTGGGTTTGGAGAACTTCCCACCATGCTCGATGGTTCACCGCTGCAGGTAATGGCTTTTGTTTTATTGTTTACCGGTTTTGCATTCAAATTATCTGTCGTGCCCTTCCATCTCTGGACAGCCGATGTGTATGAAGGCTCCCCCATCGCCGTGAGTTCCTTTCTATCTGTTGTTTCAAAAGGTTCGGTGGCTTTTATTTTTCTAAGCTCCCTGTATAAGGTTTTTTATCCTCTGCATGCGACCTGGTATGCGATGATCGTCATACTGGCCATTGCGACCATGATCGTCGGGAATCTTTTTGCACTCCGGCAACAGAATATCAAGCGCTTCCTTGCTTTTTCTTCTATTGCCCAGGTTGGATTTATCCTGGTGGGTATCAGTGCAAATACCCTGGACGGTCTTTCTTCAGTGACTTATTTTATACTGATCTATGTATTCTCCAACCTGGCGGCTTTCGGTGTGGCTTCGGTGATCAGTTCTGCTACCGGGAAAGAAAATATCGATGATTACAAAGGCTTATATAAAACCAATCCATTTTTAACATGGATCATGACACTTGCCTTGTTCTCACTGGCGGGTATTCCGCCTACAGCAGGATTTTTTGGCAAACTATTCCTGTTAACGGCCGGTGCTTCAAAAGCGGATTATTGGTTTATTGCCGTTGCAGCCCTGAACCTGGTCATTTCTTTATACTATTATTTAAGAGTTGTAAGGGCCATGTTCATGGACAAGAATGAAACTCCTATAGAAAAGATAAAAACAGATAGGGTAACAAGTTTTGCATTAGTTATCTCAGCCATAGCGATTGTTTCATTGGGGTTATTGAGTTGGGTGTATGATTATATAGTTTCATTAACGAAATAGCCTCACCCCTGCCCCTCTCCAAAGGAGAGGGGTTAAAAAAAAGTCAAATTAAATGGCGATAAATAAAAATCACGAATTCGAAGAACTAAACGGTATCAAATGCGGTATCGTGGAGAAAAATGTCAACCCGGAGCGTGTCACATTCTTAAAAGACCTTCTCGAATTCAACGGATTTACGGTTGTTACAGCCCCAACACCTCCCCCGAAGGCGCCTCCTGCTCCTCCGCCAAAACCTGCAGCGCCTGCAGCAACAGAAGGAGTAGTGCCTCTGCCACTGGAAGGCGGTGTTGTTGGCACAACAGTAGAAATGACTGACCCCACTCCCCCGGCTCCACCCCCTCCCGAAACTTTCACTGTTGGTGTGACAGATATCACTTTCAATCCCATCAATGCCATCTTTGGCAGGTTACTCAAAGCACGTAATGGAAATTTTATTACACTTGCCTACTGGAACCAGGAAGAATCTGCGCCTGATGATAGTGTGCCATACTACGAGAAAAATGCCTGATTAATCGTTGCGCCGCTGCGCCGTGGCGCGAATATATCTCTCGCAACGCCGCAACGACGCCACGTCTTAACCAAAAAAAGACTATCTTAATTCTCCTCTAAAAAGTAAACCATGGAAGTCAAAGACCTCTTCGATCCTGCCGTCAAACAGGATATCCTCAACCGCGTCAATAAATTGACCCCCGAATCAAAAAATCAATGGGGTAAAATGAATGCAAGCCAGATGCTGGCGCATTGTTGTGTTCCGCTGGGGGTGGCGGAAGGAAAAAACAAATTGAAACGATCCTTTATGGGATTCGTCTTCGGCCGTATGGCCAGGCCCATGCTCTACAATGAAAAACCTTTCAAAAGAGGCTTACCCACAGATGGATCTTTTATCGTGAAAGACCCCCGCGACTTTAATACCGAGAAACAAAATCTCGTTGGGCGGATCAATGATTTCCGCGAAGACACCCTGGTTGGGGAAAAACATCCCTTCTTTGGGAAACTCACAAAGGAGCAATGGAGCAAAGGGATGTATAAGCATTTAGATCATCATTTACAGCAATTCGGAGTCTGAGAAGTTGACCAGTAACCTTCACCGATCCTTTACTTAATTCTCTTCCTGGGGGATGGGAGCATTCGCAGAGTTTGGACCTTTAATTGGAATGTATATGTACCATGTTAGAAATCTCAAAAAAAGCCAAAAAACCCCTCCATCGCAAAGGCCATAAAATTGCCATCGGTATTTTAGTATTTCTCCTGCTTGTCTTTTTTGCTGGCGTCTGGTACTGGGATAATTATAAGGAAAAGATCATCCGTGAGAAAATCATTGCTGCCATTAATAAGAAAAGCAATGGCCTCTATCATGCAACTATAGAAGACCTCAAAATAAGAAGGATCGGGAACACCGTGACCATTACCAATATGGTCATTCTTTATGATTCCCTGAAATACGCAGCATTAGTAAACACACACACCGCTCCTTCCACCCTGATGAAAATAACATTTCCCAGGATCGTCCTAACCGGATTAAAAACACCTTTGCGGAAACTGAAATACAGGTTGGAAGCAAAAAAATTGCAGGTTTTTGACCCGAATATCGAATTGATCAGTACACATGAAAAGAAAGATACACTCAGCCATGACCTGGCAAAAAAACTTTACAAGCAGATATTGGGCAATATGGACCTGATCCATTTTGACGCTGTTTCATTCAGTGGTGCTAATTTCAGATCAATTGACCTGCGGGATAGAGAAGAAGACCTTGCTATCAACAGCATGAATCTAAACCTGGTGGATATCCATATTGACAGCCTGAGCGGGGACGATTCAACCCGTATACTTTTTGCAAGGAAAATAGCTATTGGGAGTGAAAATATTTCATGGTACTCCAGTACAAGATATTACCAGTATATATTTAAAGGGGTTTCCTTTAATACCAATGATAATGATTTAGCGATTGGCGAGTTACATATCAAACCGCAGTTATCCGAAACTGATTTTGCGAGCGCCATGCATTACCAATCCGATCGCCTTGACGTCGACCTTGGACAGGTTATGATAAAAGATCTCCGCACCGCCCAGGTCATGAAAGAGGCCATTTGGGCTGAATCGCTGGACATCAAGACAACCAGTGTGAAACTATACCGGGATATTGGTCTACCCCGTATGCCGGATAAAATAGCTGCCCTTAATATCAGCGAACAACTCATGCAGATCCCGCTTCCCATAATGTTTAAGACAGCCACTTTCCCCAATTTATCGATCAGCTACCGGGAAAGAAATGATAAAACCAGGCAGGTGGGGGATGTTCGTTTTGATAACAGCAGCCTGGCTATTCAAAATCTGACGAATATGCCTTCCGAGCTTGCCAGCAATAATATATGCAGGATCGATGCCAGTACAACGGCAGTGAATTTGATTCCGGTAAGACTTGCATTGGTCTTGCCATTGGGAAGTGTTGATGGAAGATTTTTTATAGAAGGGAGAACCGCTGCTGGTCTCGACCTGGTCAGGTTGAATGACATGTTGGGTCCCATGGGACTGACACGGATCAAAAGCGGTCACATGAACAGCTTACATTTTAAATTCAATGGAAATAATTCCGGTTTGAATGGTTCCGTAACCGGGTTATATGATAACCTGAAGATCGATTTCCTGGAAGTTGGTGAGGATCATAAGATCAACAAGCGCCATTTCGGATCCTTACTAAGGGGCTTTTTTATCAAGGATGATAACCCGCACAAAAAAGATCCTGTCCGGGTTGCCCAGGTAAATTATCCGCGTGATAAAAGCCGTTCGTTCTATAACCTTATCTGGAAATCCATCATGAACGGAATCACGACTACGATCACTGCCGGTAAGGGGATGAAAGGATCATGACTTTCCGGGCAAGAAACACCTCTATCTGGCCCTTTTTATCCACTTATTTTCATCTCTATTGATCAAAATGGTACACAAATTGGATAGTTTTATCTATGCCTACTGAAAAGAAAAAGCCTAAATTTTTTCCCACTCACAAGCGGAGGAAGACTTTCCTTATCGTGACGCTATCATTGCTTGTCCTTATTATCGGCACTCTCTGGTGGTGGAACGCAAATAAAGGAAGGATCATCCGCAACAAAATTATATCCACGATCTACAAAAAAACAAATGGCTTATACAGGGCGAATATTGGAAAGGTGAAAGTGAGTTTTCTTAACGGAAATATCTCCGTTCGCGATATCGAGATCTTATATGACTCAGTGAAATATGCAGAATTGGTAAAGGAGCATTCGGCTCCACCCGTGCTGATGAACCTCAGATCTTCCCGGGTCGTCTTATCAGGAGTGAGAACGAAGTTCTTCAAGCTAAAGGATAGATTGCTGGCTAAAAAATTACAGGTACTGGATCCAACGGTAGAACTTCTCTTTACGCATGAAGAAAAAGATTCGGTGAACAAAAAATCGGTTAAGGCGCTGTATCGCCAACTCCTGGGTGATATGGACTATATACGGTTCGACGTGGCACTAGTGTCAAATGCCAATGTAGTTACGAAGAACTTTCAGGATAAAAAAGAGGACTTCATTGCCAAAAATATGAACCTCACTCTCCGGGATGTTCAAATCGACAGTATAGGAAGTAATGATTCAACCCGGATCCTGTTTTCAAAGAGAATTGCGGTCTTCAGCGATACAGTTACCTGGTATTCCAGCGCAAGGTTATACAAATATGGTTTTATAAACTTTACATATAATACAGAGGAAAGTGATCTTTACCTTGGCCAATTGCGCATCGAACCTCAATTATCGGAAACCGCTTTTGCCAGTTCATTCCCCTACCAAACCGACCGCTTTGATGTAGATCTTAAAGATATTCGAATCAAAGATTTGGATATCCCCCATGTGATGAAAGAGGAGGTTTGGGCTCAATCATTAGATATTAGCCAGATAAGATTAAAATTATACCGGGATCTCACCATGCCCCGTCGACCCGGCATAAAGCCTGCTGAAAATATTGGTGAACAACTCATGCAGATCCCTGTACCGCTCATGTTTCATTCCACAAACTTTCCCAGCCTATCCTTCAGTTACCGGCAAAAAGGCGCTAAATCAGGAGATATAGGTGACCTGCGCTTTGATAATAGCAGTCTCTTTATTCAAAACCTGACCAATATGCCGGAAGAACTTGCGCACAATAATATCTGCAAAATTGATGCACGTACCCGCTTATTGAATATGTTGCCAGTAAGCATTGGGATGGTTTTGACATTGGGCTCGAAGGATGGAACATTCTCTATGGAGGGCAGCACCGGAAGCGGACTTGACCTCACCAGGCTGAATGAGCTTACCATGCCCATGGGGCTTAACCAGATAAAAAGCGGGCAAATGCACAGTCTGAAATTCAATTTCAATGGAAATAATTTCGGTCTAAAGGGATCTCTGACGGGGTTATATGATCATTTGAAAATTGATTTCCTGGAATACGGCGATGATAAAAAGATAAACAAGCGGCATTTAGGGACCTTGTTGAGAGATCTTTTCATCAGAGATGATAATCCGCATGATGAAGACGGGATCAGGATTGCCAAGGTGGAACCTACAAGGGATATGAGCCGTTCATTCTATAATCTTCTCTGGCAGGGTATCCTGGATGGAATCATGACGACGATTGTTACCAATAGAGGATTACCGATAAAGACTAAAGGGTTTGGGGCACCTTAGCGCAATGATTGATTATTAATTATTGATTATTAAATCCTATACCAGAACTTCTCGGAATTATTAGCAAATTCCTTGAAAAGGCACGCACAATAATTAATAATAAATAATCTTCCCCCTTTTCCTAACTTGGAAGTATGTCGGAATTAGTGGGGGAAAAAATGAGCCGGTTTCAAAGAGTCCGGAAAAATCTCAGCTATGCCATGTCCCTGGCCTGGGCCGCATCTCCTAAACTATTATTGAGATTTACCCTACTCGGCATGTTCAACGCCATCATGCCGCCTGTTTCTGTTTATTTAGGTTCGGTCCTGGTCAATAAGATCGCTGCAGCGCAGGTAAAAGCGATCCCATTTGAAAACATTCTTTATATCATCATCGGCTTATGGATCACATTTATTGTGCAGCGTGCCGTAGGGGCGTATATGAGTTATGGAAGAAACTTATTTATCAGGAAAGTGGAGTTGGAAGCTGAAAGACGATTACTGGAAATGGCTTCAAAGATCGACCTGGGGCATTTCGACAATTCCGACTGGCATGACCGGCTCGCGCGTGCCAAGCGCGATGTGAGTTGGAGACCCGGGGACCTGACCTGGTCCATATTAGGTTTATCATCCAATATCGTCACCATTATCTTAATGGCTGGACTTTTAGCCAGTTTGCACTATGTACTTGTATTACTTGCATTGGGAGCTGCGGTCCTTCAGCTGGCATTGGAAAGCCGGGTAACTTCCCGGTTATATAAATATTATTATAAAGAAACCACCGAGGAAAGGGAGCGGCAATACCTCGGTGATCTGTTGGTGGAGCCGAAGAACACAAAGGAAGTGAGAGCTTTCGTGTTAGCCGATTATTTATTAGGCAGGCATAAAAAATTATCGGATCATCTTTTCAGTGAGAGGGAAAAGATCTCGCGATTGGGAAGCCGCATGTCGTTGGTTACAGGCTTTGTCACGGGTACCGTACTTGCGCTTGCTTACGTATTTGTAGGATTGAAAGGTGTCACGGGTGTCATCAATCCGGGTGCCGTGGTTTTGGTAATTGGAGCATTTACTTCCGTATCCGGCACTTTGCAGAATATTTCCCAAACTTTTGTGGCAGTGGATCAGCATACCACATTCCTGGAAGATTATTTTTCATTTCTCACGATCCAGCCTTTGGTACCTGTATCAGCCCATCCAATTCCAATTCCCGGAGGTCCTATAGAAAGTATTGAATTTGAGAATGTAAGTTTTACCTATCCTGGTGGAACGGAGACCGCTGTAGATGGTTTGGATCTAAAGATCCGGCGGGGCGAGTTGATCGCATTGTTTTCTTCCCAATACGGTTGTGATACTGGCCGACGGTGGCGAGG
>DATINK010000074.1:0-5548 GCA_035474355.1 Chitinophagaceae bacterium
CAATGTGATCTATTCCGGCACGATGTCAGCCGCGGTGGAAGCAGCGATCGAGAGTATTCCTTCGGCCGGTTTTTCTTTACTGGATTATAGCATCGAAGCCGATTTCAGCGGCGCGCGAAAATATGCGCGCATCATCGTGGAGATGATGCTGAAGACCAAACTCGATAAGCATACGGTGCTGAATGTAAATATCCCTTCCGTTCCCGAAGACCTGCTGCGGGGCCTTAAGATCTGCCGCCAGGCTTATGCGAAATACGAAGAAGATTTTATTGAAAGGGAGGACCCGACGGGCCGCCGTTATTACTGGCTCACGGGGGAGTTCGTTAATTTCGATACCGGCGAAGACACGGATGTATGGGCGCTGGCTAATAACTTTGTAAGCGTGGTGCCGGTACAATTTGATCTGACGAATTACGTTTTAAAAACCAAACTCGAAAAGCTGTGGCGACTATGATCTTTAAAAGAGATAATCTCAGGCTGGGATTGGTTTTGGGATTACTCGGACCGGTGATCGGGTTCTTCGTGATCTATTTTATAAAATTTTCAGGTTATGAATTCAAGGAGTTCATCGACCTGTTCTTCAATACCAACCGACTCATCACTTCAATCGGTTCGCTTTCTTTGTTAGCGAATGTTGTTTTGTTTACATTATATGTGAATACCCATCGGGATCAGACGGCGAAAGGGATTTTTTTGGTGACGCTTGTTTATGGGATTGGGATATTGATATTGAAGATCCTGAACTGACCCATTTGACCCATTTGACTTTTTAGCCCAGCTGCATTGCTACTATCATCTTCGTTGCGTCGCACACTTGTGCGTCCGGTAATTCTACTCGGCATTTTCGAAGCTCATAACTGAAAAGAACATTCAACCCCTTCGGGGTTGGGAGACATAAGAGTATGTCGATACACCGGAAGGATCCGGTGTTATTTGTATTTAACCCCTTCGGGGTTGGGAGAATCAATCATTGGTTTCTTCCATGCACGAAACGTTCCTACGGAACGTTTAATCCAATTTGAAAATATTTTCTACCCACGTGTTGTCCCTACGGGACAAATTTTTGAAAGCTTGGTGCTATAAAGATGTGTTCCAGAGGAACACAACGTGGGTAGAAACGATAGATAAGAAATTCAGCCGCGTCCTGTAGGGACGCTTCGTGATATAGGGTTAAAATCCCGAAGGGATTTAATATGTATTTGCCCTGCATGAAATGCAGGGTTGAAGAGATAGTGAAAGGCCGCAAACCACGAAGTGGTTTAATTCAACCACCTTCAACCATATTCACCCATTTGAGGTAATTTCGGCCTGTTATGCGTTATTACATCATCGCCGGTGAAGCATCAGGTGACCTGCATGGCAGCAACCTGATCAAAGAGCTGAAAAAAGCAGATGCTTCGGCTATGATCCGCTGCTGGGGAGGTGATAAAATGAAGGAAGCCGGCGGCGAACTGGTAAAACATTATGCCGACCTGGCATTTATGGGTTTTGCGGAAGTGATCAGCAATCTTCCTACCATCCTTCGCAATTTATCATTCTGCAAAAAAGATATTCTCGCCTTCAAACCGGATGCACTGATACTGATCGATTACCCGGGTTTTAATCTCCGCATCGCAAAATGGGCAAAGCAGCAGGGTTTGAAAGTTATTTATTATATCTCCCCGCAGGTTTGGGCCTGGAAGGAAAGCCGGGTGGCAATGATGAAGAAATGTATCGACAAGATGCTGGTGATACTGCCTTTTGAGAAAGAGTTTTTTAAAACAAACTGGGATTGGGAGGTTGAATACGTTGGGCATCCGTTGGTGGATGTTATTAACAGTTCTCAGTCTACAGTTGATACAAGCTCCCCTTTAGGGGATGGGGGCAGGGATGGGGGCACTAAGCCGATCATTGCTTTATTACCCGGAAGTCGTAAACAGGAAATAGCAAAGAAGTTACCGGTGATGCTGGAAGTCAGCCGTTCCTACCCTGCTCATGAATTTATCATTGCGCAGGCGCCTTCGGTGGAGGATGCGTTTTATAAGAAATTCACGGAAGGTTTCCCGAATGTGAAGATCATGAATGACCGGACCTATGAATTGCTGATGCAGGCAAGGGCGGCGTTGGTGACATCCGGTACGGCGACACTGGAGACCGCGTTATTTGGTGTGCCCGAGCTTGTTTGTTATAAAGGCTCTTATCTCTCTTACCAGATCGGCAGAAGGCTTGTCAAAGTAAAGTTTATAGCCATGGTGAACCTGATCATGGACCGGGCGGTAGTGAAAGAGCTGATTCAAAATGATTTTAATGTGGAGAATTGTAAGAAGGAATTGGATCTGTTGTTGAATGATGAGGGGTATAGAGAGAGGATGAAGAAAGATTTCATGGAACTGAAACAATTGTTGGGGAAAGAGGGGAATGCTTCTGCAAGAGCAGCTCAATTAATAGTTCAGTTTTTAAAATGATGGCAATTGTGAGCTCTGTTGCTTTCTGTTCCCACCGTTAAAACGGTGGGCTTTATTTTAGAGAACGAAAATTCATCAACAAAGCCCACGGTTTCAACCGTGGGAATTAAATAACTGAACATTTAGAAAATAAGTTTGATCGCTAAAATGATAAGACAAAGAATGAACAGGAACAGACTTGTCCTGTTGATCCCATGCATATACCCGATCCACTTTGATTTAGGACGGCTGGGATCTTTCTTTTTTATGAAGAGGTATTCCGATATCTGCTTAAATACTCCCATTTGTTACTTTCTTTTTGCCGACGAGTCTCTCTGCGAGAAGACTCGTCGGAGAATCAGCCGTGAAAAGACTCATTGTTGAGTATTTCTTCTGCAAATTACTGATTATCAGACTATGGTGCTAAAAACTGCCCATTTTGTTCACTCCATATATATATACCATCCCGCCCGGGGCCAGGAGACTCTCCTTTTCTCCTGGCCCAAGCAACCTTAAACCTGCCGGCTGGTTTCAACCGACAGGTTTTTATTTCCAGGGCGCCGGTATCACACCATTCCCCCTACCTCCATCACCACGAAGGATCAAACACAACTCAAATGTTTGAGCACGCTTCGGTGAATTCTTCAGATCGGAAATAGTAATATCATAAGTCACTCCTACCTGTAGATTACCAAATGCAAATCCTACATAAGGAATGATCGCGCTCTTGCTCCAGTACCAGAGGCCCGCATTGACCAACATCATTTTTTCATCATTGGGAATAAAATATCCCAATGCCCCTCCCACAGAAAAATAACTCGCGCCCGCCTGTTTCTGGTAAACGGCATTTGCATCCAGCACCATGCGTTCACCGAGATAGGATTCAACATTGGTATGCGCTACCCATCGCTTGGGCAGGAACTGGTTGTCATCGTCGAGCAATGATTGCCGGGGTTTATTCAAATGAAAGACGGCTGCCCCTATATCGAAATTGGTATTGACACCAACAAAACTGTAAATGATACCCGCGCTGGTGGACATATAAGGTTTCATCGTTGACATGCCGGCCTCACCGGAAGGAAGGTTGGCATCAAAACCATTGCCCGTCCACTGTTCGCCAAATGTGAGCTTGGTATAATCTAAGCGCTTATGGCCATAAATGATCCCGAGGCCTATTCCCAATCTTTGTTCACCGGTTCCTTCATCCATCTTGATCTTACTGATATGTCTTACCCTGTTACCATTTATTTCATACCCTCCCCCGCTTTTCAACCGGATATTTCCCGAAACATTAAAAGAAGCATAATTGCTTTTAAATGCACCGCCCATCGCCTGGTCATACATCATCATACCACCCACACCCAATCTTGCGTTCTCATCTATATAGTTGTCTGCAGAGTTAGAATTGATCTTTGTGTCAAAGGAGATTGTTCCCGTTCTATAAGGATTACCCGGGCCTATCCACTGGGACCGATAATTGGAAATGATCCTCCACTTCCCGTTGATGTCAGCCGTCAGTGCGGGATTGACATTTAATGGCGAGGAGAAAAATTGAGAAAAACTTGGATCCTGTGCATGCAGCCGTCCACCGCTGATGAAAGCGGCGAGACTGACGAGAAGGATTTTCAATTTTTTCATAAATCGGTGATTTATCTGATTAATGCTGTGTTTCCGGTTCGCCTGATCGTTTGACCGCTGAATCCAACACCTTCTGCCATCCAGGTATAGGTATCCACCACGGCCGGTTTTCCATTGAACATGCCATCCCAGCCGGTGCCGATCGTATTCGTCTGGAATACCAACTGGCCCCAACGGTTAAATACTTTAAAGAATTTCAGTTCCCTGATATTCACTGTAAATGGCATCAACTTATCGTTGTGTCCATCATTGTTAGGCGTGAATGCCTGCGGCACATGGATATCAGGTTCCAGCGCTGCCGGTGTCGCTACTGCAACACGCATGGTATCCACCGTAATACAACCATTCGGTGAACTCATGGTGATGAGGTAGTTCACTGTCTGGTTGAAGTTGAATGTCGGGTTAAAGATGGTCGTCGAACTCAGGCCCGATGGCGGCGTCCAGAGATATGTATAACCTGCCGTAGGTACCCTCGCTGACAACAACTGGTTGGTATTGGCCTGCACCGATACCGTTGGCAGCCTGATGGGTGCCGGTGGAATGATCACCGTGACTGATATCGGGCTACCGGCTGATGAATTCGAGCAGAACTTGTCATTTACACTGGTAAGTGTATACGTTGTATTCACCGTTGGGCTAACATCGAATTGATATGGGTTCGCACTGATATTCGTCAGGCTGAATATGTTTGTACCATCAGTATAAGTAACGTTGAACGGTCCTGTGCCGGTAAAGGTGATCGTTAATGTTTTCGGGGATCCAATACAAATGATACCCGTACCGGATAATATGGCGGTCGGTTTCGGATTGACCATCACTACAACCGGTTTGATCACTGAACATCCGGCGGCATTGGTTCCCATGATATAATAAGTACCGCTTGCGCCAATTGAATTGGGGCCACCGAGGGAAAGGGTTGCAGCAGCATCCTGCCAATAAGTATAGGTAAGGCCCGGGTCGCTGCCCACAGTAACTGAAGGAGCAGTGATATCAACAGTTGCGGGCAAACAAACCGGAGCCGGATCTGTGATAGTAAGATTAATAAGGGCCGGTTCAGTTATCGTTACTGATACTGTTGCAGTACACCCATTCGCATCGGTTACCGTTACTGAATAAGTGCCGGCAATCAGACCTGTAAGATCCTGGGTAGTTGCTGCATTACTCCACAAATAAGTATAAGGTCCAACTCCACCTGAAGGAGTAAGGTCAATAGAGCCTGTGGATCCACCGTGACAGATCACATTGCTATGTGTTTCGCTGGCGACTAACAGCGCTGGCTGTGTGATCGTGACTGTCACTGAAGTTGTACAACCAACTGCATCGGTTACAGTTACTGAATAAGTTCCGGCAATCAGACCTGTAAGATCCTGGGTGGTTGCTGTATTACTCCAGAGATAAGTATACGGTGCTGTTCCACCGGTAACTGAAAGATCTATTGATCCGTTGCTTCCGCCAAAACAAAGCACATTAACCTGTGTGAATGTTGC
>DATINK010000075.1:0-14280 GCA_035474355.1 Chitinophagaceae bacterium
GTCTTTGAAAAAACTGGCATTCCCGCCTGCCTGGTAACGATTATCGGTTCCAATGCCTGCGAATAATCTTCCAAACTGCCCATTGCGCATTCCTGCCCGCGTGATAATGTTGATCGCTTTTTGTGAATTTCCATCATCCACCCCGGTCAGCTGGGCCTGTTCACTTAATTTATCAAACACCTGGATCTTATCAACGATCTCGGAAGGAAGATTTCTCAACGCGGCTGTGGCATCATCACCAAAAAAATCGCGTCCATCGATCGTTACTTTCCTGACTTGTTCTCCCTGTGCCGTTACAGTACCTTCTTTATCTACGGTGATCCCCGGCATTTTTTTAACCAGGTCTTCGACTGTTGCATCAGGATTGACTTTGAATTGACTGGCGCTGTATTGAGTCGTATCTCCTTTCTGAACAGTAGGCGATGTTTTTCCAACAACGGTCACACCACCTAACTGCAATGTGGATTTGGGAATTAATAATGTACCGAGATTTAAAATTGAATCTTTAACCCCGATGATCTGTTTGAAATCTTCATAACCGATCGAATGAACAAGGAGGAAAAAAGAGTCTGAACTAATATTTTGAAACAGGAATTCTCCTTTACTATCAGAAACGGAATTGAAGATCTTTGAGGTGTCTTTCAATCCCATCAATGTCAAAGTTGCCCCGGCAAGGGGCTTATTATCCACAAGGTCCAGTAGCTTCCCTTTAACCCCCTGAGCCTGAGCCCATCCCGAGATAGCTACCAATAAGAATACAAGTACTTGTTTTCGCATATATATATTATAACGACCTATTGGACGCGAAAATGAAGCCAAACCTTCGTGTAAAATGCCCGGGATTCCCTGTCTAAATTACATCCTCCATACACGTTGATATGGCCGAACTCAAGTATCTTGCATACCCAAATTTTTCAAGAAGTTATGGAGTATTCTAAACTAGTAGCAGTATCGGGTCTTCCCGGTTTGTATGAGTTGATCAACAGCAAAACAGATGGTGCGATCGTCCGGTCCCTCGATGATCAATCGACCCGGTTTATTTCCAGTCGCATTCATCAATTCTCCCATTTGGAGAGTATTGAAGTCTTTACAAAAGAAGATAATGTCAACCTCATTGAAGTATTTGAGGCCATGAAAAAAAATGGCGGCTCATTGCCGGATGAAAAAGATCCTGCCTCTATTAAAAAATATTTTGAAACGGTTTACCCGGCAATGGATTTTGAAAGAGTATATGGCAGCGACCAGAAAAAAATGGTACGCTGGTTTGACGTTCTCAATAAACATAACATTGAATTAAAACTGACCGAACCCGTTCCGGAACCTGAGCTGGAACCCATCCCCGTCCGCGAAGAAAAAACCGCGAAGAAAGAAAAACCAAAACCTGCGCCGGAAAAGAAAAAAGAAAAAGCAGCTGCGGTTCCAGAAAAGAAAAAGGAAACGAAGGAACCAACTGCAAGTACTGCGAAAAAAAGTGCTCCTGCTGCAAAAGTATCGGGAACAAAAAAATCAGCCCCTGCATCAAAGGGATCTGCTTCGAAAGAAAAACCTGCCTCCAAATCTGCTGGTAAAGGCAAGAAAAAATAATCCCATTGCAATATGGAGTTCAGTGCATCTATTCAGAAATTAGCCCGTTATTTTCTGCCTTCAACACTTATTATTCGCAACTGGGAAGACCTCGAACCCTGGTTTGTCAACCTGGACGAACGTGTCATTGATACAGTACCCGGTCTCGTACAATGGCTGAAAGACGCCAGTGAACTGGAAGCTGCGATCAGCGAAGAAGCTTGCTGGCGGCAGATCAAAGTGACTTGTGATACGGAGAACAAAGAACTGGAGGCCTCCTTCAATTTTTTTATGATGGAGATCCAGCCAAAGATCCAGCCCTATGCCGATAAATTAAATCGCAAGCTGATTGAATCCTCTTTTACCCACCAGCTTGATCCCTCAAAATATTTCACTTACCTGCGGAATGTAAAAAAGAGTATTGACCTGTACCGGGAAGCGAATATTCCCCTTCAGGCGGAATTGAATGTGATGCAACAGCAATTCGGTGTAATTGCCGGTAAAATGACCGTAGAAGTAAACGGACAGGAATACACTTTACAACAAGCGGCCCGTTTCCTGGAAGACCCTGACCGCAGCCTGCGTGAAGAAGTCTATCGAAAGATCAGCGAAAGAAGATTACAGGATAAAGCAGAACTGGATGAACTTTTTTCCAGCTTGCTTCAAAAACGTCACCAGGTTGCCATCAATACTTCATTTGAGAATTACCGTGATTATCGTTTTGTGGAACTGGGACGATTTGATTATACAAAAGAGGATTGCTACCGGTTTCATGAGTCCGTGAAATTGCATGTCATGCCACTGGTAGATAAGATCTACAGGGATAAAAAGAAAAAACTGGGCCTGGATACTTTACGCCCCTGGGACCTGGAAGCTGAACCGGCAGGCGTTCAACCCCTTCGTCCTTTTACAACCGGCAATGAATTGATTGAAAAATCAATTGCTTGTTTTGATGAGATGGGGTTATTTTTTGGAGATTGTTTGCGAACCATGCGGGCCATGGGTCACCTGGACCTGGAGAGTCGTAAAGGAAAAGCACCGGGTGGATATAATTGTCCCCTGGCAGAAACGGGTGCACCTTTTATTTTTATGAATTCCGCAGGCCAGTTGGATGACCTGACCACCATGGTCCATGAAGGCGGACACGCCATTCATTCATTTGTCACACATGACCTGGAGTTGAATGGGTTCAAGGAATATCCTACAGAGATCGCTGAAGTGGCCAGTATGGCCATGGAGTTATTCAGCATGGATCATTGGAATGTGTTCTTCGATAAACAGGAAGAACTGGTTCGGGCAAAAGAACAACAACTCGAAAGGGTCATTACCATTTTTCCCTGGATCGCAACGATCGATAAATTTCAACATTGGATCTATGAGCATCCTGATCATGACCTGGAAACAAGAAAAAGTAAATGGGTTGAGATCCTCGCGGAGTTTACATCCAAAGAAGTTGATTTCAGCGGGCTGGATGAATACCGGAAATATGCCTGGCAGCGCCAGCTCCATTTATTTGAGGTTCCCTTCTATTATATTGAATATGGCATTGCTCAACTGGGGGCCATCGGGTTATGGCAGCAGTATAAAAAAAGTCCTGAAAATGCTATCCGCAATTACCTGCAAGCCTTACGCTTAGGAGGAATGAAAACCCTGCCGGAATTATTCAAGGCTGCTGGTTTGTCCTTTGATTTCTCCTCCGATAATATCAGCCGGTTGATGCTGTTTGTAAAAGAAGAGCTGGAAAATCTTTGATTTAAAATACCCGTAAAGTGGTAGGTTTAAAATTCGGAAAATTGAATGACAGCCCCTATTTTTGAAATTAATGAATTGACCAGGCTGCCTTTGTTGCAGGTAGTCTTTAAAATAGCTACTAATCAGAGCCTTAACCAAAAGTCCCGATGTGTCTACATCGGGGCTTTCGATTTACACTCTTTGCAAATGCCTTCTACTACAACATCCACTTGCCTCGCCATATAATTCCTGGGAAGTTTTATATCCGGAGTAACCACATCATCCAGGCAATAGGTATTGCCGCATTTATCACAGACAAAATGAACATGATGGTCATGATGATGCCCTTCGGAACATTCATCACGGCATAACGCATACCGGATAGAGTTGTCGGCCGTGGGAATGGTATGAATGATCCCCTTGTCTACGAAAGTCTGGAGGGTTCTGTAAACAGTTACCCTGTCAAATTTCTCCCCGGCTTTTTTCTCAATATCGCCATGCGCCAGTGCGCCGGGCTCCGCCAGGAACAGTTGCAGTATTTTTTTCCGGCTGCCTGTAACGCTCAGCTTATTTCTCTTGAGTATATCGGTCAGCCTGTTTTCTTTTGGAACCGGAGCAGGATGAATCATACGATCAGCATTTATACTTATATATAACGTTTGAATAAGCCATTGGTTTTCTCAATTCCTTAAAAGCCGGGCGATTTCCTTAATACATGCTTTTACCTGCACGTCTTTCATTCCGTCATAGATCTCCCTCACGTCTCCATGCTTATCAACCAGTGCCCAAAATTGTGTATGCATAAACTGGTCCTCAATACTTTGCAGGTTATTCTTGGGGTCGTCAATTGTATAACTATTCCTTGCCATCCCGTAAAGGCTGTCTTTCCTGCCCGTAAGAAATATCCACTGGGCCGTATTCACCCCCATTGAATCAGCAAACGCCTTTAACCGGCCCACAGAATCGGTCTCCGGCATCGATGTATGCGAAAGGATCAGGAAGTTTTTATCCCCCTTAAATTCATCATAGACCTTGCGCATGTTCCGGTTCATTTTCGGGCAAACCACCTCGCAAGTCGTAAAAAAATATTCTGCTACAAATACTTTTCCTTCCACCTCTTTTTCCGTGAAAGCTTTTCCATCCTGGTTGATAAACCGGAACGGGTGAACATAACTGATGGGGGGAACTTTCTTTTTTCCAAAGCCGGGGATCAGGCGGGTCAGGATAAAATAAAAGGTCGCGAATAGGACAACAAAAAAAACGGTATAAAAAAGCCTCTTCCTGGACATGTTCAATTTTAACGCTCAAAATTACAACTTTTATTTTGCAACATTGTTGCTTTTTTGTAGTTTTGCCCCAATGAAACTCCATATTAATTGGGATGCGTTGGGGATCGGGGCCTCGCTGGCCTGTGCCATCCATTGTGCGTTGCTTCCCTTGTTCCTTTCCAGTCTTCCTTTGTTTGGCATCAATATCATACACAATACCGGGTTCGAAGTAGCCATGATCCTGCTGGCTTTTGCTGTCGGCTCCTATTCCCTTTATCATGGTTACAGGAAACATCATCACAATCAAATCCCCTTACTTGTTTTTACCGGCGGCTTTTGCCTGCTGGTACTGAAACAATTCTTTATTCAATACGAAACCTGGTTGCTGATACCTGCCGTTGTGCTGATCGTTGCGTCACACTTCCTCAATTACAAACTATGTCGCGTACACCATCATGCACATAGCGATGATTGCAATCATTAAACAGTATTTATTTTTTCCAGGTGATGTAGTACCAGCGAATGAGGAAGAAGAGCAAGACAGCATAGAGAAAATAAAAAAGCAGGTTATTGATCAGGGGCTGGCCATTTATATACGCCAGCTTGAAATAAAGCCCGGCCGTTGCGCCCGCCACCAACCACAACAGGCCCAGGAAAACCGAATTAAGAACTTTGCGCAAATATTTTTTAACATCGGGATCCCAACCTTGTTCCCCTTCCATGGTAGTGATTTATCCAACCAAGGTAAAGTATTTCATCCCGGTGAGGATACCACTATTTCATCAGCATATTCCGGAATTCCAGTGAGTCTCCTCCGAAAACATTAAAATCAACTTTGGAGATGATGCCGTTCACACGGCCTTCGTCATTGTGTTGCCAGAACATCCACCCTCTTTTGATCCGCGGCTGTCCCGGTTGATAATAATGGGCTACCCACAATGGATAACGGTCAAATGCATCTCCCAGTACCTGTTCATAAAAAGTGACATTGGTGTAGATGATCGGCTTTACATGATAATAATCTTCTGCCGTCTCCAGCCATTTTTTAACTTCCTTTCGCAATTGTATCGCTGGCGTTCCATTCATTTGTTCCACATCCAGTACGGGAGGAAGATCCCCCGGGTCAAGATCTACCTGGCTGATGAAATTCTCTGCCTGCATTTTGCCATCCTTTGATGCAATGAAAAAATGATACGCGCCGCAAACCATCCCATTGGCTTTGGCTTTTTTCCAGTTCCGGTTGAACTGCGGATCTGTATTGCCGATCCCTTCTGTTGCTTTGATGAATACAAAACCCAGCCGAACATTTTTTACTTTCATGGCCTGCACCTCTTCCCAGGCAATAATATCCTGGTGACGTGAAACGTCGATACCATGAATAGCATAGTTTTCGGGAATGGAGATCCCAAACTCGGGATAGCGTGTGAACCGGATCCTTTTGTATCTCGCTTTTTTATAAACGATCCAGGCCGCGGCGGTAAGTCCAATCACGGCAAGTGCGATAAAAACGATCTGTCGTTGACGAAGCTTTTTCTTTTTTCTGCGGGAAGCCATGGCAGAAAGACAGGGGTTTGATAACAGTATAACAAATATAAATGGGAGATTGAATGTAAAATGTTAATTCGGATGTTGTTAGGTGATCAAAAAACAGCATTAACCGGTTTTTTACCCCTGTTATTTTCTGTTTAGCAAAAAAATATCCTATATTTTCCCTCCTTTACACCAAAACTATAAATTATGAAACGCTCTTTACGGGGTAAGACACTCCCCCTGTTTTTATCCCTTTCCGCTCTTATTTGCAGCCTTTGTTGTGATGCGCAAAAGACTTACCGCATCGACTGGAGCAAGGACACCATCTCTTCAACAAACGCCAATAATGCACAACGGAATTTTGCCAATGCTTTGAATGGAACCGGTAAAAAAGCAAGTTCTGTCATCAACCTGCCTGTTGACAAGATGAAAGATATCATGGACGCGTGCAGCGCCAATGGCATCGCGACGGTGAAAGTGATGGTTGTGTCGATCAGGCAGGAAGATGTTGAGCATTATGAAAAAAACAATCCCGGGATCTCCGCTACAGATAAAACCGATCTTGTCGGAAGACAAACCCTGGTGATCCGTGTTCCCAGGCGTGCTTTTGCAGGTGCCGCTGGTTCAGGAATCAAGGTCCCGAAAAACAACCCGATACTGACCAGCTTGCTGGCTTCTGGATTCTTCCCGTTTGCTGCAGAATTAGCGGGCATGCCAGCAGGTGGCGGAGATGACATTTTTTTTAGTTTCGGACAGATCTGTCCCCCGCCAAATTCCTGCGATTGATTATAAAATGATCTTTGCGCCCAGCGTCGCGTAGAACATGTTTCTGCCCCGTTCCGAAAGATCGGGGCGGTTAGCTACTGTTACCAGGTTTTGGGGTATGACATAGGCTGGCGTGAAAATCAATTGCATCTTTCCTTTGGCATACACCATTGCCATGGAAAATTCATAAGAAAGTATATTAAAGTTGCTTACTTTTTCCGTGACCGTTTGATCCACCCCCGGGAAAAACAGGAAACTGCTTTGCTTATAATATGTCTTGGTGAATTGTTGTGTTCCGGCATTGATCGTTGCCATGGGATCAATAACAAACACAGCCGGTCCTCCCCATTCTTTACGGATCAAATGATCAATTCCCCCACTTACACCAAAATCTGTTTTATCACTGAATTTTACATCCCCGCCCGCTGTTATATTGAGAATCTTATTCAGCCATGAATAAGACGCGGCTGCCTGTCCTTTCAGGGCAGACTGAACCAACTGGCTGCTTTTTTCATAAAATGGTTTGACAAAATAAATATTGAAAGCAGATCTTGTATCACTTGTCCTGTACCCGATGCTGGTAACGGTTCCGGCATAATCAAATGGCGTTTCGGAATTCATCACAAATACCGGGGCTGCGTTCATATAGAATTTTGAGTTTACCCAAAACTCAAGCAGTGGAAAAAAGCCACTGCTCCGAAGGCTGTCTGTCCTTCCATAATAATTCAACCCCGTATTATAATATACCCCTGCTTTGACCTCTATTTTATCTTTTGCCGGCTGGCTTTCCTCCTGTGCGATGGCAAGGAACCCGCAAATAAGCGCCAGGGCTGTGGTTGTAAAGTGTCTTGTAATTTTCATAACCTTATCATTTAGAAATATGCCTCCGCAATTCTGGATTTTGCGGAGGCATAATATGGAGAGATGTTACGGACTAGGGAATGAGTTACTGTTTTGATACAGTAGCCCTGGTTTCTGATTTGGATTCTGCACTGGCACTCGCCTGTGGTTTCACATTAGAAGCCGACTGCTTTACTGCCTTCACATTGCTACTGGTTTCCGATTGGACATTTGATTTTACGGTTTTTGCTTTTTCTGCTGTTGCATTTGTTTTGTTTTCAACAGAACCGGCAGCAGAAGAAGAACTTGTTTCTGCTTTGTCGATCACGGCGCTTCCATTCACCTGGAGGTCTGCGGCGGCATTGGCAGAACTATTTGAATTGCTTTCTCCCTGGGCCGTCGTATTACCGGCCTGTCCGGATGCATCTGTTGACGAACTGGATGTAACCGAAACATTCGCCCCGGCATTTACATCGGTGCTCTTTTTTACTTCCGTCTTAATCTCCTGGGTTGTGTTGACCGCTTGTTTTGTTTTTGCATCTACTGCTGCAGTAGCCTTGTTGCTGATATCAACTGCCTTCGTGGTAGTTGCTTTTACTGCACTTTTCGTTGCGCTGGCAACCGCTACTGTTGATTGTACTACCGCCGTTGTATTCACCGTCGCATTCACCGCAGCTTGCGTTGTCGACTGAACGCCGAGGTTTAATTGACCAAAGGCAACGGCCGATAACAATGTGACCGGGAACAGGATCATTAATCGCTGAATCGTCTTCATAGCTTTTGTTTTTGATGAATAAATAAAACCTGATCAGTTTGGCTTTTCAATTTTATCTTTTGAAAACATTATGCCAAACCTGTGAAACACTTCATATATATTTTTTGATCATTCAAAATCAACTTGTTCTCTTTTATGGATGGGGAGGGGAATCGTATATTCCCGTTGAGCGCTTGTATCAATAAGACCTTGTGTAACGAATGGAGTTTAAATGAAAATGTACCGTAGTTGTCCGATACACATATGCTCACTTTTTTATATGCCTTTCTTTTGCGTGTTGATTTTCAAATGCATGAGAAGAGAGGTTGACAAATGTTCATTTATCATGTAAGTGTCAAAAAACAGAGTTGGCGAAACGGTTTAATTTTAAAAAATCTATTGCAGCATCTGTTTTGCCTTTCATCGCCAGGTCGGCAAGGACCTGGCCGACAAGAGATACAAATTTGAATCCATGGCCGCTGAATCCACACCCGATCACTACTCTTTCATCATAGCCCGGTAAATGATCCACTATAAAGTTTTCATCCGGTGAATTGGCATATAAGCAAGTCTTCGAAGAATGGATGGCTTCATAGGATCCGGGGAAGTATTTATGTAAAGCATATTCAATGTTCTGCTCGTCTTCGGGAGTGGCTTGCCTGTTGACCTGGTCGGGGTCAGCAGCTTGTCCCGGAAAATGATGCGCCATTTTCATTCCGCCGGGTTCTCCGAATTTTTCGGTGGGTAGTGCCGGGAATCCATAATAGGATCCGGGTCTTTCGTCATCCGCAATCATCCAGCAGGGGAAATTCCCAAGTGCAAAGGATTGTTCCTTCTTCATTTTTACCCAGGCGATGAATTGCCGGGTGATCAGTAATTTATTTTCAATAGCCGGTATCATTTTTCGGGACCAGGGGCCCGTTGTAATGACCAGCTTGTTACACTTGTATTCTCTTTTGCCGGTTGTTACGACACAATGATTTCCTTTTAATTCCCACCTCATTACATTTTCCTTTGTATGAATTTCAGCTCCCGCCAATTGTGCCTGTTCTGCATAGAGACGAATGGCTTTTTCAGGAGGTATAAAACCGGCATCAGGCTCATGAACAATTTCAAAACCGGGAGGAAGATGAAATGCCGGGAACCGTTTCCTGGTTTCTTTTGCAGATAAGTTTTCAATAGGTACCTGGTAAAGAGCCGCGGATTGTTTCATTCCCCTGATCAATATATGATCGGGCTGACCGATATACAGAAGGCCAGTGGGGAAATACAATTGCTCCCCGGTTTTATCTTCCAGTTCTTTCCAGTTTTTATATGCGGTTTCTAACAGCGGTACATATTCGGGCGCTTCAAAATAGGCTTTGCGGATGATCCGGCTCTGTCCGGTATGGGCTCCATTCTCATGCCCGATCTTAAATTTCTCTAATCCCAATACTTTATACCCTTCGCGGGCCAGGTGGTAACAAGCGCTGGACCCCATGGAGCCAACACCGATGACAATGACATCGAAATGGAGATTATTTTGATTGGATGATTGCTGATCCATCTGAACGAATGTAAATGGCTAATAGATCAATGGCCCGGTTCCACGATCCTCAGTTTGGCATAATTCAACATGATCTTTTTCTCCCCGTTATTTTCAAATTTAACTGTCGCTACAGGATTATGTGCAGAGCCCTCTACTTTTAATACTTCGCCAAATCCGAATTTTTGGTGTTCTACTTTCTGGCCTGCCTGGAGATCCGATGTATCGCTTGCCATAAAACCCGGTGAGGGCGTATGTTCAATAACCCTGGGCGCAACAGATTTGGGGCTGAGATAAACCGGCTTCTCCCCGCCGGATGATTTTTCTGAAAAAGGTTTTTCCATATAATAGGAACCCGATTGTTCCCGCACCTGGCCCGATTCTCCGTCCCAGGGTTTCGTGCGGTCAATCGAAGACCCCTTGTTCCACCTGCTTTGCCCCTGGTTCTTGGAGCCACCTCCTGCATAACTTTTATCTATAAAATCAGCGGGCAATTCTTCTATGAAGCGACTGGGTTCATTTTGTACCAGGCTGCCGAATCGATACCGGGTATTTGCATAAGTTAGCCAGAGCCTGCTTTTCGCCCTGGTGATCGCCACATAAAATAATCGTCTTTCTTCTTCCAGTTCTTCTCTTGTATTCACGCTCATCCCATTGGGAAATAACATTTCTTCCAGCCCGGCCACAAAAACACAGGGAAACTCCAGGCCTTTTGCAGAGTGTATCGTCATTACTTTCACCATATCTGCATCCGGGTCCTTTTCATCGGCATCAGTAAGCAGCGTGATCTGTTGAAGATAACCCGCCAGGCTTTTGTCTCCTACTTCTCCATCCTCTTCATTCAGGGGCGTTTCGATCCATTCCTTGATCGAGTTCAACAATTCCTGAATATTTTCAAAGCGATTTACACCTTCCGTGCTCTTATCATTAAATAGTTCTTTTACAATATTGGTCTGTTTCCCGACATGAAAAGCCAGTTCATATGCATTCTGTTTTGAGATCATGCTCATGAAGCTCCTGATCATCGTGACAAAATTCGAAATGGATTCCAGCGTACCGGCTTTGAATTTGAATTCAGCCGCCCGTTCCAGCACATCCCACATTGAAATATTATTCTCATTGGCCATGAGAATTGTTTTATCGATTGTCGTCTTTCCGATTCCCCGCGCCGGGAAGTTGATGATCCTTTTCAATGATTCCTCATCCTTCGGGTTAACGACCACCCGGAGATAAGCCAGGAAATCTTTGATCTCTTTTCGCTGGTAAAAGCTAATGCCCCCATAGATCACATAGGGTATCCCCATTCGTCTCAGCGCTTCTTCAAAGGCCCTGCTTTGTGCATTGGTACGGTAAAGGATCGCAAAATCCCTGTTATAATAATGATTGCGCAGCTTTTGTTCCTGGATGGCGTCGGCAACAAACTTTCCCTCCTCGTTATCCGTCATCGTTCTCACCACATTGATCTTTTCCCCTGTTACATTCTCTGTCCAAAGTGCTTTCGGTATCTGGGTCTTATTGTTCCTGATCACCTCGTTGGCCACCGACAGGATGTTTTGCGTACTCCTGTAATTCTGTTCCAGCTTGATCACTTCAACGTCTTCATAATCTTTCTGGAATTGTAATATGTTTTGTATCGTGGCGCCCCGGAAACTATAAATACTCTGTGCATCATCGCCGACCACGCAAAT
Organism: Chitinophagaceae bacterium; assembly: GCA_035474355.1. GTDB lineage: Bacteria > Bacteroidota > Bacteroidia > Chitinophagales > Chitinophagaceae > DATINK01. The sequence continues at coordinate 11,665 of DATINK010000075.1, forward strand.
ATTTTCATGTTGCGCCGCCAGCAACTTGATGATCTCGTATTGTGCGGGGTTGGTGTCCTGGTATTCATCAATGAGCACATACCTGAATTTGGTCTGGTATTTTACAAGTGCTTCGGGAAATAAGGTAAGGAGCCGGTACATCTGGTATAAAAGGTCATCGAAATCCATGGCTCCATTCTTAAAACATCTTTTGTAATACGCATCATAGATCTTCCCGATAGCAGGGCGGTTGGACCGCATGTCTTCCTGCTGAATGGCAAAATCCTGCACATATTCTTCGGGTCCGACCAATGCATTTTTAGCAGCGGAAATTCTATTATATACAGTATTGGGTTTATAATGCTTATCGTCAAGATCAAGTTCATTAATGACCGTCTTCACAACTGATTTTGCATCGTCGGTATCATAAATCGTAAAATCAGCCGGGTATCCCAACCGGGGGGCTTCTCTTCGTAAAATCCGGGCAAATACACTGTGAAAGGTGCCGATATACAGGTTCTTCGCTTCCTGGTTGCCCAGGATTGATCCGATCCTTTCTTTCATTTCTTTCGCTGCCTTATTGGTAAAAGTGAGTGCCAGGATATGAAAGGAGTCAACTCCCTGGGCCATCAGGTGCGCAATCCGGGTAGTCAGGACTTTTGTCTTCCCGCTGCCTGCGCCGGCTACGATCATCAAGGGCCCGTTAATATGCTGTACGGCTTTCTGTTGCGCTTCATTCAGACCACTGAGATATTCCTGCATAACTGCAAGTTACGCGGAAGCACGTAAAAATTAATCGTACCTTATTTCCCCTAAAATGATTGTATGCGTATTTTCTTTTTCCTTTTTTTTATTGCCAGTTCTTTTATCGCCTGTTCCCAGGTCACCGCAATCAAATGTGGGCGCCTCATCGATGGAAAAAGCGATCAGCCCCAATTGAATAAAATCATTCTTGTAGAAGGAAACATGATAAAAGATATCGTCGACCCCTCCGCCATTCCCCGGAATGCTGTCATTATCGATTTGTCCAATAAAACAGTATTACCGGGACTGATCGATTGTCATACCCATGTGTTATTGCAGGGCGATATCACTTCCGAAGATTATAATGAACAACTACTGAAAGAAAGCATCCCTTACCGCACATTAAGAGCGAGTGTGGCCTGTCGTATAGCATTGATGAATGGTTTTACAACGATCAGGGACCTGGAAACCGAAGGCGCGATGTATGCCGATGTAGACTTGAAAAAAGCGATCAATAATAATGTAATACCCGGACCGAGGATGTTTGTATCAACCAGGGCCATCAATACCACCGGTCATTATGCCATCGGCAATGCAGAATACAGCTGGGAACTACAGATGCCAAAAGGAATACAGGAAATAACGGGTGCCGATGAAGCCCGGAGAGCTGCGCGGGAACAGATCAGTTATGGGGCCGACTGGATAAAGATCTATGCAGATCGCAGTTATTACCGTTTGCCCGATAGCAGTTTTCGCAGCCGCCCCAATTTTACCAAAGAAGAAATAGAGGCGATCGCCGATGAAACCATCAAGTCAGGCAAATTCCTGGCAGCTCATGCTGTTACCCGTGATGGAATTATTTATTCACTCAACGCAGGTGCAAGGACCATCGAACACGGTTTTGCCATGGATGATGAATGCATTGACCTGTTCATAAAAAAGAATGCGTATTGGTGTCCTACAGCAACCGTCATCGATTATGTGGCTGAGGGAAGGGCAAAAGCAGGAAATCCAGTTAATGCACAAATGCTGCGCGGACTTCCGCAGATCTTTAAAAAAGCATTACAAAGGGGCGTAAAGATCGCCTTCGGTACTGATGTGGGTGGATTCGATTGGCAAAAAGTACCGCAGGCGCGTGAATTTTCTTTCTATGTACAGTGGGGTATGACACCTATGCAGGCCATTAAATCCGCGACATCCGTGGCTGCCGAATTATTAAATAAAACGGGAACATTAGGGGAGATCAGTAAGGGTGCATTGGCGGATATTATTGCCGTTGATCGCGATCCATTACAGGATATAAAAGTTTTGGAAAAAGTAAGTTTTGTGATGAAGGACGGAAAAGTGGTGACCAAATAGCGTGAAAAGATCATTCAAAATTTGAAATAGATAAACAGCCTGCCAAAATTTTTACTGTCTTTTTCCATGCGGTGGTAAAGCGGTTTGATATGAGGCTGGTCGAGAAATCGCAATACTTTTTTCTTTAGCTGGCCGCTGCCCTTGCCCGGTATGATCTCCACTTCCCGGATCTTTTTCGAGATGGCTTCTTCAAATGCGTCTTCCAGCGCCTTATCTATGGCGCGGCTGTTATTGTAAATATCATGGAGGTCAACTTTGATCTTTGCCAATGTAACCCTGTTTTGAATGAAGTTAGTAAATGCTGGCTGTAACCTGCCGTTCATCCTTAAAGAGAAAGCCGGACTAGACCAGGATTTATCTTTGGCATTGATCGGTCACCTGTGCAACACGTAGAATTTTTCCATAAAGAGCATTTTGAAAAAAATTACCGGCGTTCGCCTGCCCCGGCGGGGCTTTCATCCTTTATAGATTTTTTCTGGGAAACTGACTTCGGAGGGCTTTGGAAACAATATCCCAGAGGGTTTTCGGATGTGC
>DATINK010000076.1:0-3106 GCA_035474355.1 Chitinophagaceae bacterium
TCCCGTATCTGCAGCGACGGTTTTATCGACCGCGCAAACAGTGATCTCAGATCATTTTATTTATCCAGTGCTTATCTCGGGGACAAATCCAGCCTGCGGTTCAATATGCTCATGGGCAAAGAAAAAACCTACCAGGCCTGGTATGGCATCAGCCAGGATGACCTGGATGCCGGCAGGCGCAGCGTGAATACTGCGGGAACAGAAAAGCCGGGAAGTCCTTATGACAATGAAACCGATAATTACTGGCAAAACCATTACCAGTTATTCTTTACTCATCGCTGCAATGAGAACCTGAGTTTCAATACGGCATTGTTCCTCACAAGCGGGAAAGGTTATTATGAACAATATAAGGCCGGAGAAACATATACATCTTATGGACTTCCCGGGAATGGCAGTTCAGATTTCATCCGCGAGCTTTGGCTCGACAATGATTTTTTCGGAAATACTTTTTCGGTTTTATTGAAAGGAAAAAAAACAGCATCCACCCTGGGAGGTTCTGTTACCAGGTATAATGGGAAACATTTCGGGGAACTGGTCTGGGCCTCACAGGGACTACCCCAACCCCGCTATCGCTGGTATGATCTTACGGCTCATAAAACCGATTGGAATCTTTTCTTTAAGCAACAAGTATCAGTCAGTAATGACCTGCATTTATTTTATGACCTCCAGTTCCGGCCGGTGAGATATACCATTAACGGTTTTCGTGAAAATCCTTTGTTGAAGATCCACAATGAATATAATTTCTTCAACCCCAAAGCAGGGGTTAGTTATATAAAAAATAAATGGAACTATTTTTTCTCAGCAGCCCTCGCGTCCAAAGAACCTAACCGGGATGATTTTGAAGCGGGTATGGATCAGCAACCTATACCAGAAAGGCTTATTGACCTGGAAGCCGGGACCGGGTGGAGCGGGGACGCTGATCATTTTTCCGGGACGATCTATTATATGCGATACAAGGATCAATTGGTGTTAACGGGAAAGATCAATGATGTGGGCGCCTATACCCGGACCAATATCCCTGAAAGCTTCAGGCTGGGAATTGAACTGGAGGGGAAATACCAGCTATGCAAGTGGATGAATATTGCTGCTACTATGAATGCCAGTCAAAACAAAGTGTTGAATTTTGCAGAGTTTATTGACGATTATGATATGGGAGGCCAGCAGATCAAACATTATCAACGCAGCGATATTGCTTATTCTCCTTCTATCGTTGCGGGTGTTGCCTTCTCGATCAATATTTTATCATCATTATCCCTTGACCTGTTATCAAAGTATGTAAGCCGGCAAAACCTGGATAATACGGGTGTTCCGGGAAGGTCGCTCGATCCTTTTTATGTCCAGGACCTGCGCCTGGAACAAAAAATTTCTCCAAAATGGGCAAAGGAGATCAATATTATTTTCCAGGTCAATAATTTATTCAACAACTCCTACGAACCCAACGGATATACGTATAACTATATTTATGGGGGAGAACTAAGCGTGAATAATTATTATTTTCCGATGGCAGGGATAAACTTTATAGCGGGGTTAAACATTAAGTTTTGAAGATCCCATATTTCTCTTCCCAGGCAAGTATACCACCAACGAGATTTTTTGTGTTTTTAAATCCAAGGGTTTCCAGGAAAAGACAGGCTACCATACTCCGGTGACCGCTGCGGCAATGAATGATCACTTCCTGGTCTTTCCAGTCTTCGATCTCATCTATTTGCATGGTTTGGATCTGTCCCAGGGGTAATAGTTTTGCACCCATGTTTGATGCTGCATATTCGTCGGGTTCGCGAACGTCCAGGATATACAGCTTCTCACCCGCATCCATTCGTTTTTTCAATTCTTCAACAGTAATATTTTCCATAATTATTTATTGTTGGAAGGTTTTTCCTGCACAGGTACCCGGGTTGTATCCCTGACGGGTTTTTCCAGTTGCAGCCAGACGTCCATCAATTGCCCGGAGCGGATATGCTGAATATTTCCATCTTCATCAAAGCGTTCAGGGTTTTGCCTGTAGATATAAGCCGACAAAGTGTCTTTTACATCGGGCTCAAGAACGATGGCCCCGATACCCAATCCATTTGCTTCAAGTCTTTCACGTGCTTCTCTGAAACTCATCCCGATCAATACCGGAACGGAAAACTCACTATTCCCTACTCCATCTCCGAGTACCAGGGAAATGAGAGAGCCCTTTCGAATAGCTGTTCCCGGTTTGATCTCAGATCCATTATAATATTGTTGCAGCACTGAATTCTTTGCAAAATCGGGTTTAAAAGTGGTGTCGCCGATCCGCAGATCCATATTCTTCAATACCATTTCAGCGTTTCTGAAACTATAACCCACCAGGTTAGGCATGGGCACCAGTGGCGGAACAGAACGATTGATCACCAGGTAAACTGTACGGCTGGATTTTACAAGTTCATCGGCGTCCGGTATTTGCTTGATCACTGCCATGGGTGGCAGGCTATCTATATATATGGAGTCCTGAATGTCCACATCAAAGCCCGCTTTATGAAGGATCTTCCGGGCCTCATCATATTTTTTACCGGTTACGGAAGGAACCATGGTCGCTTTTCCGTGACGGGTCAGCCAATTCAAGGAAAGAAGGAAAATGGAAAAAATAAAAATGGCTAATAAAATGCCAACCAAGACATTTAGCCAAAGAGGTTTATGGGTTATGAAACGTAACATTCTTCAACCAATTTAGTATAAAATTCTTTTAAGCTCCAGCCCATTGCAATTACCTGTTGGGGCACGATACTGGCTTCACTTTGACCGGGAATTGTGTTGACTTCAAGCATAAAGGGATCACCCGATTCTTCATCCCGGATAAAATCTATCCTGACCACGCCCCGGCAATTAAAAAGCGCATAGATCTTTTTCGCAGCAGCACGGATCTTTTCAGCGGAGGATTCTTCGATATCCGCAGGCGTTACTTCGGAGGATGCGCCCTCGTATTTAGCTTCATAGTCAAAAAATTCTTTACGGCTGATCACTTCTGTGATCGGGAGTACGATGATATTGCCCTTTGTTTTGAAAACGCCCACCGTGAATTCTCTTCCTTTGATCATTTCTTCTACCAATACCTGGTCATCCTCATGGAACGCTTTTTCCATGG
>DATINK010000077.1:0-1542 GCA_035474355.1 Chitinophagaceae bacterium
GCCCGCGGGAAAAAACTACACGACAAGAGAGATACACTCAAAAAGAAGGAAATGGATAGGGAAATGAAAAGGCATCTGAAGTAATTTTTTGCTAAAAAACCCGTTATTAAAGAGTTAATCCAACTCAGGCTGTCTAATGAAAAAGTTGTCCGCCCTGGTAGCCCTGTTTCTCTCCCTGCACACTTATTCCCAAACAGTTTTTGGTTATTGGTATGGTTATGCCACCGTAAAGACCAACAATTCATCCAACAATTACATGGTCGAATTGATCCTTCAGCCTGAAAAAAATAATGTGAAAGGGATCATGAATTATTATTTCAAAAATACCTATCGGACTGTCCAGGTCAAAGGGAATTATAATATCGCTTCGAGGCAACTGAGCCTGTACCAGATCCCGGTTACCTATCATGGTTCTTTGGCCAATATGGAAGTGGACTGTATCATGAACCTGCAGGCGATCTTGCTGGTGGCACGGATGGAATCAGATCTCAAAGGTTCGTTTACCAGTTTGCCGGCTTATAAATACACCTGTTCCGATATTAGTTTCAACCTGAAGCTGAATGCAGATATCAGCAAACAGGATTCTGTCATGAAAGCCATTCGCGAATACAGGGAAACTTACCAGCTTTGGAAACCATCCCCCACCGATACTTTATTGGCGCAACAGGTGCTCCAGCTGAGAGTCACAAATTATGTCGTTGAAAAAGAATATAAGCAAAGAGAAAATGAGGTAATCGACGAAATTGAAGTAGGATCCGATTCCTTATCGGTTGATTTTTATGATAATGGCGAAGTGGATGGGGATTCGATATCCATATTCATGAACAACCAGTTGCTTTCCTTTAACCGTAAACTCAGCACCCGCGCGATCCATTTTGATATTGCACTTGACCCGCAGAAACAAGTGAATGAGATAACCATGTTTGCTGACAACCTGGGTGCTATTCCTCCCAATACAGCTTTGATGATCATTAATGATGGTAAAAATCAGTATGAAGTTCGAATTTCAAGTAGCCTTGAAAAGAATGCAACGATTCGAATAAAACGAAAACCCAGGCTTAAAAGGTAGCGATGCATTTATATTCAGCATCTAACATTTAACATCAAAAAAGTTCCTGCTGCTGTGATTCTTTCTTCTTCACCCATTCCATTTCAATGCTTTTATTGAAATCAACCAGTTTACTTCCGACCGTTTTCCAACCCATCACTTCAGCCACTTTTTCGATCTTGATCCTGGCTTTCCTTACCTGGGCGCCCCTCCCGCTTTGCATGGCCAATACCGGCTCATGGTCCGTTGTTACCGCTTCCAGGTAATTACCCTCTCCTTCTTTAATAAAGAAGAATTTATTCCGCAATGTAGTCGTCTCGATTTTGAACCGCTTGGCAACGTATTGTTTTTTCGCGGTATCAACATAGACAGCCGAAATGATCTTTTTCAGGGTTAAATTTTTCGATCAGCAATACTTTATCAGCGTCCAGCTTCTGCGTAAGCTCCTGGTCGGTGATCTCATAGTGACCGTCATTATAGATCACAAGCAATTG
>DATINK010000078.1:0-1990 GCA_035474355.1 Chitinophagaceae bacterium
GCATAATTCTTCAATGATGTATTCCGCTGTCATCCCCGCATGCCAGCTGGTACCACAGGCCACGATGACAATGCGGTTGGCATTCATCAGTTGCTCCGCATATTCCTGTATACCGCTCATGGTGATCGTTCCGGCATCCGCATCCAGCCTTCCCCGCAGGCAATCGAAAATGGTTTGTGGCTGTTCAAAGATCTCTTTCAGCATGAAATGCTCATAGCCCTTTTTTTCAATGGCCGCTAACTCCATATCTAATTTCTGTACATAAGGAGTCAGTTTTTCATTGCCGAGATTCTTAAGTATAAGTTCATTGGGTTTTACGATCGCCAGCTCATAATCATTCACATAAACAACTTCGCGTGTATACTCCAGCATCGGGGATGCATCCGAGCCCAGGAAATGCTCGTTCTTGCCTATACCGATCACCAGCGGACTTCCTTTTCGGGCTGCAATAATGGTATCGGGTTCTTCTGCATCTAATAACAGGATCACATAAGCGCCTGTAACTCTTTTTAATGCCACTCTTACGGCTTCTTCGAGGTCGCATTTATTGTTTTTCAATATCTCTTCAATGAAATTCAATAAAACCTCTGTATCTGTTTCGCTTGAAAATTGATAACCTTTCTGGCCCAGTTCTTCTTTTAGCTGCGTATAATTTTCAATGATACCGTTATGGATCATGGCGAGGCGGCCGCTGGCAGAACGGTGGGGATGGGCATTCAGGTCACTGGGTTCACCATGCGTGGCCCAACGGGTGTGACCAATTCCGACATGACCATGCAGGTCTTTCCCCACCAGGCTATCCTCCAGGTCTTTTACTTTTCCTTTTTTCTTGTAGATCTTTAATCCGCCATCCTGGATTGCAACACCTGTGCTATCGTAACCACGGTACTCAAGACGCCGGAGCCCTTTGATAATGATTGGATATGCTTCTTTGGGGCCGGTGTAACCAACTATTCCACACATGAATTATTACTTTATTGCGGCAATGTTATTATTTCCAATACATGCAAACGGTTGTCCGGCTGCAAGGTCGTATTTTAGAATATAGATTTCAAAAATGATTCACCCGGTGGGAGCGAATGAAGACTGGAATGATCCGAAACTGGTTTGATTTGATGCTAAATAAAAAAGTCCCCCGTTGGAGGACTTACAATTTCTTTCTTTTTATCAGAATTTGATCTGGCCGCGGATCTCTGCAGTATGTGCAGCGGTTGTACCGGGGAAAGCAGCGGTGTGAATATGCAAATAATAAAATCCATCCAGCAGATCATTCTCTTTGATCGATATATTATCTACTACTATTGATCCCGATTTGGTTCCGGTAGCGCCCAGGCCGGTAGGAGAGATCACCTGGTAAGGAGTGGCCGAAGCCTGGAAACCGATGGGAGCTGTTCCATGTATATGCATCGCAGTAACGGCTCCTGTAAGTCCCGACCATTTCACTGTATAAGTAAGTGTTTTGGTATCCTTGTTATAGAAAATATCCATAAGTCCCAGGGCAGTGGAAGCATTAGCGGGGGTTTCCTGGGCTCCGCTGAGAACAACACCCAATTTTTGATACAGATACACTTTCTGCCTTTCAAATTCCCTTTCACAGGAACTCAGGTGGATGACCAGGGCAAAAAAGATCAGGTTAAAAGCAGTTAGTTTGATCCATTTCATGATAGCGGGATTTGTAGTAAAAATAAGAACTTTTTGTATTCAACAATGGGCTAAATGGCTTTTTTCAGGATAGGGGCAGGCCCTGTGGGAAAATTGTGAACCAGCCAGTTAAGGGGGAAAATAGGTCAAATCGGTCAAATGAGTCAAATGGGTCAAAATAATATGACTATTTCAATTTGTTTTTGACCTCTTGCAACTTCAACAAAGCTTCAACTGGTGTAAGGCGGTTAATATCGATATCTGCAAGCAGTTTTCGTATCTCTTCAAAGGTTTCACTATGGGCATCAAAGATGGATAATTGTAGTTGGGGTCCGGAGATCTTGCTGAT
>DATINK010000079.1:0-2446 GCA_035474355.1 Chitinophagaceae bacterium
TGCTACTCCCCTGCCCGAACAAAGCCAGGCTCTATCGATCGCCCCTATCGCAGTAGGCATTAAAAAGAGAATTTTTCCAGCTGCCATTCTTGCTTCATCTGTATTAATTGTTGTATTTGGGTTCATTGTATTATCAGGCAAATCTTCCACCGCAAACATTGATACGAGCTCCATATTATTTAAAAGCCGTTCCCTTTCAGAGGGACTTCCGAATACCGTGGTTTTTAATGTCGACCTGAAGGGGATCAAATCAAAGAATATTAAGATCCAGCAATCCTGGGACAGTACGAAAACCATTCTTTTACAACCCGGGCAAACAGAAGCTACTGGCGTTTATTATAACCCGGGTTATTTCAGGGCCAAGATCATTGTTGATGGAAAGATCCTCAAGGAACACGACCTCTTTATCCCTTCAGGAAAATGGATGGCTACGATCGATCATGAACCAGTGCCCACCTACCTCAACAGCAGTGAATTGATCTTTGATGGGTCCATGCATGTATCTCCCAAAATTATTAACGACTTAAAAGCTGAAAAGGAACCTCTCACGCTGACCTATCACCTGGTAAGGCCTTTTAATAATTTGTCTAGTGATAATTTTTCCGTGGAGACAAGATTTCAGAATACCTGGGGAGAAGGACCTGCCATTTGCAAAACAGCTAAGCTTTTTATACTCTGTACCAAAGGGGCTTTTATCATCCCTTTTACCATACCCGGCTGTGTAGGTGAGGTCAACCTGAAGCTAAATGATAATATATTACCCGGCCGGTCAAATGATCTATCTGCATTCAGTACCAATCCTTCTGTTCCGATGAATGTCAATATAGAAGTGAGGAACCGGGAAGTCAGTATTATCCTCAATGGAAAACTGATCAGCAAACAGGCTTACGCGGAAGATGCGGGGAATGTGGTTGGATTCAGGTATAGTTTTTTGGGTGCTGGTAAAGTGGCTTATCTGAAACTTTCTGATAAGTCCGGTACGCTGGTTTTTGATGAAAAATTCACCGGGAAGCCCTGAACAGTTATCAGTTCTCAGTTTACTGCGCGATATATTCGTTGTCCTTTCTATTGGCATGCGAAACGTGCGTTTCTTTGAGGGTGATCTTTTTGATCTGTTTCGAAGTGACCAGGTTGATCATTACAGAAACAGGTGCTTTTTCCCAAACGGCTATGGACCGGTGAATTTTTTCTGTGCTGCCATCTGTATATTGAACCAGCAGATCAATGGGAACCCATTTGCTTCCTTTATTGGCAATGGTAATATCATATCCCTTCCCTTTTTTAACTACTGAACCAATGGCCAGGTCAGGGAAACCCCAGTCAAAAAACCAATTCTTCCAGAACCAGTTCAGGTTACGGCCCGACCCTTCATTCATACTATAGAAAAAATCATTGGGCATGGGATGTTTTCCGTGCCATTGCTCAATAAAATGATGCAGGGCCCTGGTGAAAAGGGCGTCTCCAAGCATGTCTTTGATATATAAATAACCCATGGCGGGTTTGGGATATGCGTTTGCAAAATAACCCCCATCCAATTGGGTGCTGACCGTCATAATAGGAAGATCGTTTTCAGTGCCGGATATAGTTGAATAAGGACGCACGCCATACTCATCAGCGATCGATGAATCGATCATGGGTGAGATCAGCCATTCCCCGATCGTTGCCCAGCCTTCATCCATCCAGGCATATTTCGTTTCATTCGTACCCATATAAAAAGGAAACATTGTATGAAATATTTCGTGGTCTGTCAATTCAATGCTGGACTCCCGGTCGTCCAGGGGATTATCATTGACCATCATGGGATATTCCATCTGGTCGAGACCATCAAAGACCGTCTCATGTGAATAAGGAAAAGGCCAGGCGGGGAAAGTATAACTCATTACCTCCACCGTTTTCCTTGCATCCTCCACTACTTTAAAATAATCCTTGTGTTTAGCATTAAAGGCAGCATCCACACGGGTTCGTCTTTGCGTTTTGGGATCTACTACCAGGCTGGTGGATTTCCAGAGATAATGATCACTGGTCGCAAATACGAAGTCTGTAACATCATTGGCTTCAAAATGCCAGGTTTGATTAGCTCCGGCAGTTGTAATATGACCCGATTTCAGATCGGCGCTGTCAATGATCGTTGTAATTCCATCATTTTGTTCTGCATTTTTTAACCTATCCAGGTAAGTAGGGGCCAACACTTCACTCCCATTTTTAAGATCCCCGGTAGCCCACACGACAAAATTCTCCGGTACAGTGATCTTCGCATCAAAGTGGCAGAAATCATTGTAAAATTCCAGGTTCCCGGTATAGGCGTTCCGGTCCCAGCCATCAATATCATCATACACAGCGATCCTTGGAAAGAAATAAGCGATGAATGCGGCACCTGGTTCAATTTCACCTGTACGGTTATGAGAACCTTTGTTGATCTTATAATGATAACGGAACATGAATTTTA
>DATINK010000080.1:0-2079 GCA_035474355.1 Chitinophagaceae bacterium
GATTCTGAAGCTCATGTACACCCAGCGGGAAACTGAAATGGCGCCTGTCTTCCCGGTACCACATTTCAATATTAGAAAAGTCGTCTTTATGGGGCACCAGGAGGCGGAAAGAATCTTTTTTATACTTGGCAGAACCATCCAGTTCTTCTTTTTGAAAACCCAGTTTCTGGAGCTGGCTGTCATCCAGGGGCAGGGCGGCCATGTCTTCCGGACCATACCAGAATTCCTGGACGCCATTATCAACCAACGCCATATTTTCCTCGTGGCTGAGACGGACAACAGTCCCTTCACGATTAACGCCTTCATCATTTACCTGAATAATATCTCCCTGTTTCAGTGTAGTAAGCTTAAGCATCCATGTTGGTTTTAGTAACTAAATATAAAAAAGATCGGGAAAACTTTGAAATGACTTTTTTCCCGCTCAAAAGGCAATCCGGCATGAATTCTGTAAATTCAATCTCAATCATCACCACAAACCAACAACCATGCAAAAAATGCTTTCCCGATTCATCCTGGTACTGGCCACCTTATTCATTCTTTCCTGCGGTAACAAAGGAAAAGAGTCAGCTGCTTCTATCGCGCAGGAATGGTGCAACCTGAATGCAAAGGTCCACAAAGCCGAATCTGATATGGCAAAGGAAACTGCAAAGGAAGCCAGGAAGAAATTCGAAGATAATATGAACGAGAAGTACAAGGACAGGCAAGACTTTCTTAAGGAAATAGGAAATGAGGTGGAAAAATGTGAAGCTGCCTCGGAAGGCCGGTGATCACTCAGCCCAGCTCATTACATAATCAGCATTTTCAATGTCCAGCGCTTCTTTGGTAAGCATCAGGGGATGAAAGGTATCCACCATGACAGCCAGTTCTTTTGTTTCCCTTGCACCAATGCTTTTTTGAACGGCTCCCGGGTGGGGACCATGCGGAATGCCGGCCGGGTGAAGTGTGATCATTCCACGGGTAACATTTTTACGGCTCATGAAGTCGCCATCTACATAATATAAAACTTCATCGCTGTCAATATTACTATGGTTATAAGGCGCCGGTATGGCTTGCGGGTGATAATCGAATAAACGTGGACAAAATGAACAGACCACGAAATTATGTCCTTCAAAAGTTAAGTGAACAGGAGGTGGCTGGTGTACCCTTCCTGTGATGGGTTCGAAATCATGAATTGAAAAAGCAAATGGATAACAACATCCATCCCAGCCTACGATATCAAAAGGATGGGTGCCATAATGTAACCCGTACAATGTTCCCTTCTTTTTTGCCCTGATCAGGAAATCACCTTTCTGATCGATCGTGGGAAGATTTTCAGGTCCGCGAATATCTCTTTCACAATAGGGCGAATGTTCCAGCAACTGCCCGTTTTTGCTTGTGTATTTTTTGGGATAACGAATGGGGCTGAATGATTCAAGAATGAATAAACGGTTATTGCTGTCTTTGAATTCAATTTGGTATATCGTGCCCCGGGGTATCACCAGGTAGTCTCCATAACCAAAACGCAATTCACCATACATTGTTTTCAAAATACCGCTACCCTCATGAACAAATAGTAATTCATCCGCATCCGTATTCTTATAGAAATAATCCTTCATGCTCTCCTGCGGCGCGGCCAGTACCAGGTGACAATCATTATTCACCAGGATAGGCTTCCTGCTTTGTAAAAAATCTTTTTCGGGTTTGACCCGGAACCCTTCAAAACTCCGGTGTTTCAGCATTTTTTCTTCTGCCACTGTGGGGGCGACATTTAGCTGCGGCTCTGCCTTGATGATCTGCGTGGGTGGATAGATATGGTAGAGCAGGGAATAATCATTCGAAAACCCTTCGGTGGAAAAAAGTTGTTCTGAATATAATTCACCATCCGGTTTCCTGAATTGGGTATGCCGTTTATGTGGAATGGTCCCTAACTTATAATAATGAGGCATCTATTAAGTTTTAAATTCTAAATGCTAAATAAGTACTTATTTAAAATCTAACATTTAACATCCAATATCTATACGCCCGGCAACCAATGACGTCCTGCTCCAACAGCACGGAATGGCCAGGGTACCATGACTAGTATAATGAGGAGCGCCAGGC
>DATINK010000081.1:0-5807 GCA_035474355.1 Chitinophagaceae bacterium
CTCCCAGCGATGCCATTTTCTCCCTTTGCACCAATTGGCCCTGTGTCATTTTTAATTCCTCGAGGGAAGCACTTAATTCATTTGTTCTTTGTTTAACCTTTTCTTCCAGCAATACATTTTCTCTATGCAATTGACGGGAACGGTAACGGATATAGGTACCAATACCCAACACGAGTAGTAAAATGTAAATAAGATATGCCCACCATGTCTTCCACCAGGGTGGCAGGATCCTGAATGAAAACATTTTCTGGGGTTCGGTCCAGACACCATCGGCATTGGATGCTTTGAGGTAAAATTCATAGCGGCCGGGTGCAAGATTGGAAAAACGAACTGTTTTTTCTGTCCCGGCTTCCACCCAGTCATCATTGCTTCCTTTTAAGTAATAAGCATATTTGTTTTGTGAGGGTTCATCATATTGCAAACCGATGAAATTGATCTCTATGTCATTTTGAGAATGCCGTAAGCGGAAATTATTCTTATCCAGCCAGGTTCCATTGACAAAATTTTGTTTGCCGATCTTGAGTCCTGTTATCTGTAAAACAGGCTTCGTAGAATCGGCACGCAGGTCGTTCGGGTTAAAATAACAAAACCCGTTGTTGGTGATAAAGGCGATATCACCGGAAGGAGTGGATACGGCTTTAGGATAATACCAGCGGTATAAAAAAGCATTGAATAAGGAGCCATCCGTCTGCAGGAATACATAATCATTCAATTCTTTATTGATGCGGATATTCGACGTCGCCCGGTCAACAAAGGCAGAACCCTGGTCCGTGATCACCCAGATCTGTTTGCCGGCCGGAATGATCTTGGAAATAAAATTAGATGGCAGGCCATCTTTTCTGGTAAAGGCTTTATAGCTGTTGCTGGAAGGATCCAGCCGGATCAGGCCGTCATCATAGGTGCCTGCCCAAATGATCCCTTTATCATCTTCATATATATCATATACATCCACTCCCTCGGGAAGAAATTTCTTTACAAATCGCAACTGTTTCGTGTTATTATCAAGCTTGTATTGATTCACTCCTTCGAATGCAGGGCTGATCCAAACATTGCCATTTTTACCCCAGGAGATATCCCGGTAAAAATTGGTGGCGAATTTGCTGGAATCAAAACCGGCGTATTGGAATTGCTTTCCATCATAATAACCAATCCCCCGGCGGGGATCATTTGTATTATAGAATTCACCCCACAAATTGCCATCCCAATCCGATGCGATCACGTCCAGGGAATCCCTGACATTGACAGGCATTGTTTTAAATGCGGTTTCGGAAGGGCTGTATTTTTTGATCTGGCGACCGCTCATGGTCATGATCGAATGATCTCTTGGATCAGAAAATAAGGTATAGGCCGGATCTTTCGTTTTGGGAAAATGAGTGACTTTTTGATCCTTGCTTTTATATAAGTAGATCCCATCTGTTTTAGAAAGCAACCAGATATTCCCGGCTGCGTCCGTTTCGATCCAGTCAAATTTTACATCTTTGTTTTCGTTTAGTAAGGAAGGTATGCTGACATAATTTATCGGGGATCTATTCAGTTTGATCTTATACAATGCATTTTGCCTGGATCCTACCCAGACAGATCCCGAACGGTCGGGGTAGACCGTCCAGATCTGTTCATAAGCCAATTGGCCATTCTTTTTTAATGCAGGAGGTGTGATATCCATCCGGTGAAACCCTGAGAGGTAATCATTTTCATTCCATGTATACAATCCATCTCCCGTATTATTAAAAGTTCCCTTCCAGTAATTACCTTTTATATCCCTTGCATAAGATCTTGAATTCCCCCCCGCGAAATTGATGTCTCCGTCATAGAGTCCCCGGTATTTTCCATCATTCATATTGATCTGTACCTGGCCGGAATAATTTCTATTGCTGAGAGAATCGAAAAAAGAACCCTCGATCAGGATACTGTCGCGGGTGAATTGCTGAATACTATACCCCGGGCCGAAAATAACAGGAAGGGCAAATTTCCGGCTTGTCAGTGCGTTCTCTTTCTTTTCCGGCAAGACCAGTTTTTCAAGACCGAGTGTGGTCAGCGCCCATAGATCATTATTGGAATCTTTCAACAGGGTTTTGATGCCTTCTCCTCTTGTTCCCTGTTTGTAGATCACACGTTCATTAACGATGTTGATGGAATCGGTGAGTTTGGCGGGTAATTGAAAAATATGAACGCCCCACCAATCCGGTTTCATGGGAGGCCTGGCATTCCATTTATTCCAGGAGTGACTTTCATCGGATCTATAGGAGAGCTTGTATTTTCCGGGCTGTAATTTCAGGATAGTAACCTGGAGCCGGTTCTTGATGTCACCACCTGCTGCCACTGATCTTGCGTCTTCCACCTGCCAGATCTTTTTTCCGGCGGCGTCTTCCAGCCATCCATAATCAGCCGGAAGAGAAAATTCTTCTCCCATACAGATGATCATGATCCTTGCCGTGTCTTTGATGCTGACCCAATCCTCTTTGGATTCATAGTCGCCTATTTTTGAGAAACTGATCAGGGGTTGATGATGTGAGAAAACTGTCTCCAGCGATTTTATTAACTGAACGGTATCCGGCTTATTATAAATATGGACGGTTATTTTACTGTCAAATCCATCAATGCAGTTCAGCCCTTTTTCCGAACCCGACCAGATCCGGTGAAATTTATCTTCCACGATGCCGACCATCGTATTGCTATTGGTGGGGTGTGACTTGTCATCAGCAGAATACCTGGTAAAGTGGCCGGTCCGCGGATCAAAACAGAATAAGCCTTTATCAAATGTGCACATCCATAGCAGTCCCCTTGAATCTTCGATCAGCCCGGTAAAAAAATGGACATAGAGGTCGGGGAAATCCCTGCGGGGAGAAAAGGATTTGAATTCATAGCCGTCGAACCTCACCAGGCTATAGGGGGTGGTCATCCACATATAACCTTTGCTGTCCTGCAAAATATCGATGATGATATCTTCGGGTAAGCCTTGTTTTTTTGTATAGTTCTCTACCCAGAAATTTTCCACCAGGTATTTGGATTGTGAAAAAGCAGGGTGGGGCAGGGTGAAAAAAGATAAAATGGCCAGCAGAAAAGTGATCTTGAGTCTTATAAATTTCAGCATTTGTAATTTCTCCAATTTCAAGGGAAGAATTTGACACTAATGATACTGATTTTTTTTCACTTTTTTTCGCTTTACTCTACAAAATACATATCAATTTCACCTTTATTTTTTGCATCAATTTTTCCACGATATACACAATGGAAAAAGTCTTTCACTATTTCATAGGTATGTTCTGAAATATTGATCTTACCGGGAACACCACTTTGCTCCATTCTTGCTGCCAGGTTAACGGTATCCCCCCAAATATCATACTGGAATTTTTTGATGCCGACAACCCCGGCAACAACAGGTCCTGTATGAATGCCAATACGCATTTCGAAAAAAGGTTTGCCAGCCGCTATTCTTTCCTGTTTGAATTCTTCCACCGTTTGCTGCATGGCAATAGCCGCTTTTATTACCTGGTTCGCCGTGTATTCACTTTGATTCAGTAAACCACCTGCAGCGATATAAGCGTCACCAATGGTTTTTATTTTTTCAAGGTTGTATTGTTGCATGATGCGGTCAAAGGCACTGAAATAATGATTGATCTCTTTGACAAGTTCCCGGGCGGTCATTTTTTCAGATATATTGGTAAACCCTTTGATGTCACTGAACAATACGGTTACTTCATCGAAAGATTTTGCCGTTGTATATCCTTTTTCTTTTAACTCATCGGCTACTTCTGACGGCAGGATATTGAGTAAAAGCTCATCAGATTTTTCTTTTTCTTTCACCACTTCCGCAGTCCTGACTTTTACAGTTTCTTCCAGTTTTCTTTTTTGTTGTCGCAATGAAGCTGTACGCCAACGATAAAAACCATATACAAGAAAAAGTAGGGTAACCCCTAATATTGATCTGAACCACCAGGTCTGCCACCAGGGAGGTGATATAATAATCTGAATATGTTTTTCATCCTGTAGTCCTTCGCTATTAATTGCTTTTACCCGGAGTATATATTTGCCGGGAGGAACATTAAAAAAATACGCCTTACGGTCGGTACCGAGATCATGCCATTTGTCATTGAAATTTTCCAGTATAAACAGATATTTCACACTACCGACGTTCCTGAAATCAATTGTATTAAATTCAAATGAAAAGGTGCTTTGTTTATAAGTGAGTTTTAATTTATTTGTTTTCCAGATGGGCTCGTTTAATATACTCCCGGTACCGGGCAATATTTCCTCTTCCCCTATTCTTAAAGCTGCAAATTGTAACTGTGGCGGATGTAATTCACCCACTTGTTCCGGAAAAAAACTATAGTACCCGCTCTGATCACCGATAAAAAGTTCTCCACTTTTGGATTTATAATTATCCCCCAAATAGAATGTGTTTGTTTTTACTCCATAATGCTCGCCAAAGATCCTTATGGCATTTCTCGTTTCATTGATTTTTATTATTGCATTATCCGTAGACACCCACAGGTTGTGATGATCATCTTCGAGTATGTGCACTACATGAGTGATCTTCTGCGGGGTATTCTGATCCGAAAACCCGGCAAAGACGTTTTTCTCACTGTTAAACCTGTATAGACCATCAGCCGCACCAGCCCAAACTTCACCGGATGCGTCTACAGTAACACAAACAATTTCATGTTGTCCTATATAGTGATCAAACCGACCTGTTTTGAGATCCAGACGGTCTAGCCCCGTTTTTGTCCCTAACCATATTCCATTATTAGAATCTCCTGTTATGCAGATCACTTCATCATTGATCAAACTGTTAACATCTTTTTCATTATGCTTATAATGAATAAAGTGGCCGGAATTCTTATCCATTTTGTCCAGGCCTTTATAATAAGTCCCAACCCATAATTGTTGTTTATTATCTATATATATACAATACGTAGAATCCATAGACAAGCTCTTCGGGTCAGCGGGATCGTGTTTATAGCTGGTAAAAAGATTTATTCTGGGATCATATTTGCATATGCCTCCTCCAAGTGTTGAGAGCCATAGATTTCCCTGGTAATCAGGCCGGATTGCATTCACCCCATTTGATGAAATACTGTTTGTTTTTCCAGCGGTATAATGAAATTTTTTCTCTAATCCTGTTCTCCTGTTTTTACTGATCAGGCAATTGTCTGTAGCGATCCACAATGTTTCTTTTTCATCTAGAAAAAAATTATTACAACTTTCATTTATTTTATGGTAGGGCAGGATTTCAGTGGTCAGGGACACTTTATATAAATTTCCGTCCTGGGTTCCCATCCAAAGCAAGCCATCTTTTGAAGTAATAGAACTCAGAGGCGAATTATTATTAGCATCGTTAAATCCGGAAAGGGTATCTTTTTTAAGCACCTCACCAACATTTCCGACTATATCGCCAAAATGGGTAACGGTTTTTGAAACAGGGTCATAACGGTTCATTCCTTCTAATAAGCCGCTGATCCAGATGTTGCCACTGCTGTCTTCTGTGATCATATTTATTGAATTCCAGACTGCAAGTGACCCCTTTGCCAAAGGCGGACCGCTTAATTTTTCCGGATGCAAGGGGTCATATGGGTAGCGTGTAAATTCGCCTGTTGCCCTGTTCATGATATGCAGCCCGTTGCCGGCAGTACCCACCCAAAAATTTCCTTTACTATCCTCGAAAAGCGCATTTATTTTACTATTGGCCAGGCTTGTAGGATCTCCGGGAACATTGAAAAACCGGGTAAACTTTCCTGTTTCTCTATCCAACCGGTTAAGACCGCCTTCTTCCGGTTTTTCATTTGCTAAAGGATTGATATAACCACAAC
>DATINK010000082.1:0-10104 GCA_035474355.1 Chitinophagaceae bacterium
TGCAGCGCAATAAATTCCTGATGTTGACAGGAGCGTCGGGAGATGGAAAGTCTTCCCTGATCTTCGCGGGCATCATTCCCAATGCCAGGGCCGGATTTCTTAAATCAAAATACTCACATTGGTGTGTAGCCGATTTCAGGCCTGAACGAAGCCCTTTTCACAACCTGTGCAAGTCGATTGCCAGGCAATTGGATATCTCCAATGTACAAAGTGTAGAGGCGGAACTCAATCATGGATTTTCCGCAGTGATCGATCTCTATAAAAACTCTAAAAGGCATTTAGATACGCAATCCGGTGCATGGCAGTCAGCCGATGACAAAGGAAAAGCAGCCATGAAGCGGGAAGCGGCAAACCTGGTTATCCTGGTGGACCAGTTTGAAGAATTTTTTACAAATCCCGAGAATTATCACCAGGGGATTCCCTCGAAAGATGCGAATCTCGTATTGAATTTATTATTGGAAACTTCCCGGATCGCCCTGGAGGAGGACCTGCCTATATATGTTGTGTTCACGATGCGTTCCGATTATATCGGTCAGTGTGCCGCATTCAGGGGTTTGCCGGAATACATTGGATTTTCCCAATTTTTCGTCCCGAGATTGAATCGCACGCAACTCCAGCTGGTCGTAGAGGAACCTGCTGTACTGAGCGGCAATCACATTACCCGGAGACTGACTGAACGACTGATACATGACCTTACAGAAGGAGTGGACCAACTTCCCATTTTACAGCACGCATTGAACCAGGTTTGGCATGCGGCTGATAGTGGCAGGGAAGAAATGGACCTGATCCACTATGCAATGGTGGGGGGCATGCCTGCTGAGGAATTACCTGATGAACAGGTAGAGAGATTCAGGAATTGGTTTGCAGGGCTTCCGCCGGAAATAAAAGCCTGCTATCACCGACCTAACCTGCAGAATGTATTGGATACCCATACCAATAAACTTTATGAACGGGCCGATGCCTATTATACTGAGAAAACGGGCAAGGCCATTTCAGATGAAGATGCCAAATCGATCATTAAGACGGCGTTTACCTGTTTGACAAAAATTGATCAGAGTCGTGCTGTCCGGAACCGCATGACATTAAAAGAGATTACAGATATATTGGGAAGATCTGAATTCGGAACGAAAGATGTGGGAAAGGTTCTTAATATTTTCAGGGAGCCCGGTAATACATTTATTCGTCCATTTATTACAGAGGAGGCTGATAGTCACGAGCTGGCAGACGATGATATACTCGATATCACCCATGAAAGCCTGATACGGAACTGGGAATACCTGGGGGAATGGGCCAGAGAAGAATTTGATAATTATACTATCTCCCTTGACTTTGAACAACAATTGAATCGCTGGGTGGAAAGCGGGAAATCCGGTGGTTTCTTATTATCCATAGGACAACTTACCTATTTTGAAAACTGGTTTAAAAAAGCAAAACCCAATGCATACTGGATCGCACGTTACCTGCCCGACGAATCAAATTCTGTTAAAAGATTATCTACTGCACATCAGGTATTGACGAATGCCAGGGAATTCCTGTCAAAAAGTGCAAAAAAGTATGCAGTCACCCGCGCGATCATGCGTTATGGCCCGAAACGAATTGCAGCTGTATTGGGTTTAATTGCGATACTTACACTCAGTTCATTTGCAGTTAGAAATTATTTCCGCAAGCAAAATGACTATGTACTCAAATCACTCAGGGAGAAAACGATTGAACTGGCCAGGGTGCCTAAACTCAATCCTGAATTCCCTGTGCCTATCATCACTGAAGCAGTCATGGGCGGCCACCTGACTGTTCCCCAGGTCATCAACGATATAAAAGAGCCTGCTCAAAAAATCAGGATCGCTACGGGCATAGCCGCCCAACTCATTACCCAGGGGAGGTATGAACCTAAGAAAGAAATACGGGAGAGCTTAGTAATAGGGGATAGCTTATTCGACCAACTTCCGATACCTGCGAATACCAGGGAATTGAGGGAAGGCTTGAAAATGTTATATGATTATTCAGTAGTGGCCGGATTTGCCTGTTTATATAATCCTGATCCGCTGCTGTTTTCCCTGGATGCTAACAATGCAAAGCGTTCTGCCCGTTGGGCAATACATGTCCTGGAAAAACAACCTGCTGATTTTAATAATATTCAACTCCTGAGCCTGGCCCTTGAAAACGGGATCAATCACAAGAGCTTTTCTAATGACGAGATCAACAAGCTGCTTAGCATACTATCTCCATTTGAAAATGGATTACAAAGCTCCTGGCTCCAAAAAAACTATCAGCGCGACAATACCTTAACGAGGGGATTTCTTAAATATAACCTTCGTTTTAATGGGTTATACCAGGATCTGGCCTATTTGTATTCCGCCGCAGGTGAGGTAGGAAAAACATTGCAATGTATCGATACATTGCTCCGCTATAGCGGCGGATATTACCAGAATGATTATACAGAGTTCCTGGATAACGCATCGAATATTGCTGCTGTGTTTTATATTTATGGAAACCAGGCCCTGCTTGATGAATTTGTACAGGGTTATAGCGAAAGAAAAAATCAAACAAGTATAGAGTTTTTTCAGCGGCTCATTTCAAGAAGCACGATGGAGTTCACTCCATACGGCTGCGTTAATTTCAGCAGCGGGGGTGGCGGTCAGCAATTCGCTAATATCAACCTCTATTTCCAACAAGACAGTTCATTGTTTTTTTTCTTTAGAAAATTGAGAGGAGAGATCCTGAAACTCAGAGAGGGTGACGAACGGAATTTTAACCTTGCGCTGGCGGGTAAAAATGAAGCAGTGCTCCGGTCATACAGAAAGGAGATGCGGGGAATGGCCGCAACGGGAATGGATTCTCTTTTTAAGGACGCCATGTTAAACTACCAGGCAGTATCTGGCGACTATTTAAACCAACCCATCCCTGTGGTTTATATTACCGGTGTGGCACCTACCATGAAGCCGCGTAAACTTCTGTATCTCTATCCTGATTACCGGGCTGCTTTTGCTCCCTATGAGCCACGCAACGGCGCTTTATTTTTCCAATCACCTGCATTCCTGGATTATGTACTGAAGAATAATTTGTTTGATGAATTATATAAAGAACCGGCTGACTTCATTTATATAGAGAAATGGATGCAGGATTATAACCTGGAGATGAGTTCCCGTGACCTCTTCCAGCATAACCTGATGCCGATAGCCTTTTTGGATAAGCTTGCATCAAAACTTGAAACCCTTCATGTCAACCAATATATCGATCTGAATTTGATCTATCTCCACCTGGCAGATAGCTCATTTAAGCTGAACAAGACGGAGCAGGGAATTGCTTACCTGGGAAAGATCCAGAAGGAAAAACTGTTGAATTCCCTGCAGGAAAATCAGCTCGGTTTCCCCAACCTTCAAACATTTGAACTCATTGGGAAAATGGTGGCGGAATTAAGTGCCCATAATGAATTCAAAATGGCATATGACCTGATCAATGAATTTAAGAAAGAAGTGAATCGCTCTTCTTTGTATGCCTATGCCAGCCATTTTATCACTAAAAACAAACAATCGGCGGAAATGGCCCAACGCTTGCTCGACTCGGCCATTGTAGAGATGAAGCGTGTGGAAAACCCGGCGGCCTATCAGCCCAACCGCAAACAAATAGCCCTGGCAATGATGTGGATCGACCCTAAAAAGAATGCATCGGAAGCTTTTCGCATGATCAAGAATACGAACGATAATATATACACGATCTCCTTTTTTGAACAGGTACATGCTTTTTATAAAAATCTATATGAAGCGCAACGGCAAATACCCAACTTATTATCAAATGCAGACAAGTCATTTTTCCTTTTATTTATTTTTGAAGGGTTCAATTGGAACAAGCCCATACCCTCATCCTGGTCCGCTTTCAAAGAAAATTCGATCCTCTTCAACCGTGATTTTCCTGAATACGTTAATGAGAATGAATAAATGACTGATCATCCTATCATATGCCCCTATACCGGCCTGCGGTCATTCACCGAGGAGGAAAGTCTCTATTTTAAGGGACGTGACCTGCAGGTGGACCAGATCACCGCGCTGTTGGAGCAAAATAAATTCCTGATGGTGACGGGAGCATCAGGTGAGGGTAAATCATCACTCATTTATGCCGGGTTGATCCCCAACGCCCGGGCAGGATTTTTCAAAGCTAAATACACGAATTGGATCGTGGCGGATTTCCGCCCTGAGCGAAGCCCTGTAACCAATATGGCCGAAGCGCTTGCAGAAACATTTGAAACGAAGGCTTCTACAATCGAAACGGAATTGAGAAGAGGTTTTTCTTCACTCGTGGATCTGTATACTAATTCGGATTTTTATATCGATGAAAACGAAGAACAGTGGAAGAAACTGAAAGGTGAGGAACAACAGGAAAGAAAAAGGAAAGCGGCCAACCTGATGATCATCGTTGACCAGTTTGAAGAATTTTTCACCAACCCGGAAAACTTTTATAATGAGGCTCCTTCACAGGATTCCCAGGTTGTTGTGAACCTGGTGTTGGAGACCGCCCGTATCGCGATCAAGAAAAACCTTCCGGTTTACGTTGTTTGTACAATGCGTTCCGACTATATCGGTCAATGCTCGGCTTTCCGCGGGTTACCGGAATATATCGGGTTTTCGCAGTTTTTTGTACCCCGGCTGAAACGAAAAGATCTTAAACAGGTCATTGAAGAGCCGGCTATATTAAGCGGCAATCGGATTTCCCAGCGACTTATCGAGCGACTTGTATTTGATATCGCAGATGGGATCGATCAATTACCCATCCTCCAGCATGCATTAAGCCAGGTATGGCTGGCAGCGAACCGGGGACAGGAAGAAATGGACCTTCTGCATTATGCGATGGTAGGCGGTATGCCCGCCGATGAACTGCCTGATGAGGACCGTTCCAGGTTTAATAATTGGCTGAAGGCACTTCCCCCTGTTCAACAGAAATATTATAAGCAGACAGGCTTGAACAAGATCATAGAGATCCATGCCAGTGGCTTGTATGAAAATGCCAGGGAAACTTATAATAAGAGAAACCCTCAGCAGCAATTGTCTCAACAGGAAGTCAAGCGGATCATTGCATTAACGTTTAGCTGTCTTACGAAGATCGATCACAGCCGGGCTGTCCGTAACCGCATGTCACTGGATGAAATAACCGGAATTATTAATTCTCCCGGTATCAGCCCAGCTGTGGTGGGAGAAGTATTGGAAGTTTATCGCGAAGAGGGAAACTCTTTTATCCGGCCATTCATAACGGAAGATCCTGCCACAAAAAAATTGAAACCGGACACGGTACTCGATATTACCCATGAAAGCCTGATCCGTAACTGGAATAAGTTAAATGACTGGGCCAATCGTGAATTTGAGTATTATTCAACTTACCTGGATTTCAAAAAGCAACTCGGTCGATGGAAAAGCAGCAGAAAGAAAAATGGCTTCTTATTGCCGATCGGACCGCTCACCTATTTTGAGAATTGGTATAATAAGTGCAAACCTAATGCGGGCTGGATAAAACGATATTCAGAAATAGAAGAAGATCCCGTCAAGGCCAATAAAGATGCGGAGGAAATATTGGGCGATGTCCGGGAATTTCTAAAGCGAAGTGCCGGTAAGGTAGCCGTTACCCGGGCTTTTATGAAGTATGGCCCCCGGCGGATCGCTACCCTGGCAGCTATTGTGTGTATGCTTGTATTCACTGGCTTCTACTGGTATAATGCAGAAAAAAAACAAAATGGCAGTGTCATCAGAAAGATCAGAAAGGAAACTGCCGTCCTGCTGAAGAGTAAAGAGATCGGGTTTGATGTGAAAGCCGTGCCTCTCCTCATTGAGAACAGATATGAGCCAGGGTATGCCATGAACTTTATCGGAGGACTAGCTACTAAAGAAAAACTAAGCCTGGCACTTCAAACCTATCAAAAAGTATTGACACTCGACAAGTATGATACGACCGCGCTTAAGACGGAGCTGAGATCGACGGCCGGGGCGACATTGCAGGAACTGATCACAAAGGATCCGGATTATTCATTCCTGGTGTCACATTTGAACGAATTCAGCACGCTGCTGGCATACGACCATTATTATAATCCATCGCCGCAAACTGAGCAGATGCTTCGGGATATTGCCGACAGAGGGTATGAAATAACGAAAATTTTCTTAAGCAGGAAGGACCTGTACAAATCCACCATATCACCTGAATTGAATTATTGTATTGAGCAATGGTTAACGTTTGGCCAGGCAGGGCCTGAAAAACTACAGGCACTATTGACGCTATTTTCACCGTTTGAAGAAGGAGGCAAGAGGGATATTTTCGATACCTATTATCCAAAAGGCACTTATGAAACAGATGGAAACGGAAAAGCTGAGTGCAATGGGGGTTACCAGGTCCTGGCAAGTTTATATGCAGCTACCGGGAATACAGATAAGCTGCTGCATTGTTATGATGCCATCTACCAAAATGATGAGAAGGATTATTTTACCTGGGAACGCTTTAATAACCATACAAGAAACCTGGCCATCCTTTATCAATTTGGACACCGTGACAAAAAAGACGCTATACTGCAATGGTTATCCAAAAAAGGTCCGGAATCCGCGCTCGATATTTATACCGATGTGATCACCCAGGCTGGCTATATCAGTCATCAATTCCTGATCAATATCTTTAGGGGCGGTGACGGGTATATGCATCCCAATCTTTGCTTTTCAAAAAGGGAAGTATTCAATGCGCTGTGTGAAGACTACGAGATATTGGCAAACCGGGTTAACAACTCTTCAGAGAGAAATTATTTGCTGGCCATACAGTACAAGCGGAAAGCGATCTATAGCCACAAGAACCAGTATGACAGGAGGATGCCACTGGATACGGCTTATCAAAATAAGTGGCTGAAAGAAGCCGTTGATCATTTCAGGCTGGTTGATAAAGCATACCTCAATGGCCAGGAAACGCTTATTCTCAATTATTATAACAATGGCTTGCGAAAAAAAACATTTACGCGCCGGCAGGTTTTTGTTTATCCCGACTACATGGGAGGCTGGTCCAGCTTAATCTATCATTCAGACCTGTTCTTTAAATACATGGAGAAGAATAATCTGTTTGAAGAATTTTATTTGACCCCGGAAGATATAGCGATGCTCAATTTCTGGATTGCAAAAGCCTATGAAGAAACACCCTTTGCTTCTAACGCATTATTTGAAAATAATTACCCGCTCGGAGATGAAGTTTTTGTGAAACTCTTATCCCTGGTGCAAACCCATTCGCAGGGTAAGCATATTGATCCAAATCTTTTCTGCCTCATACTGGCCAATCGTTCCTTTGCCAGGAAGGATACAACGGCCGGCCTGAATTATTACCATCAATTCGACAAGGATCATTTTGCGGTTAGCAGGGACAGGTATGAATACCTGGAAAAAACTTTTTTCCTGAACCAGTTAAAGGGGCTTTGTGCCAACCTGGCCCTTGCAGGAAAGCAAAAGGAAGCCGTTGAACTGGCTGAAAAATTTGAAAAGGAAAACGAGAAAGCCTTTGTCTATATTCTTATGGCGGAGAAACTTTTCCGGGAAAAAACAGATCCCCTCGCTTTTGATTACCTGGATTCTGTTTTTTCAAAATCAAAAGAGATCGATTTTTCCCAATTCAGCTTTGATACACGGCAGGATCCCAGGTTCAACTGGATATTGCTGTTGTCAAGGATCGGGGGAAGAAAACTGAATATACTATCTGATGAACTTGCGACGGAGATCCTGCAGGCGAATAAAATAAGGGCTATAACGAGGAGGATCTATGGCATGGCTGAGGAAGGCAATTACTTCCGGGCACAATCTGCCATTCCTTCCACCTTGACCGAAACCCAGGATCTTTTTACCCGCTCCACGATCATATGGCAGGCTTGCAGGAAGAAGGAATCGGATGTGGAAAGATCACGGGGGGCCCCAATGGATTATTACATTACACACGATGATAACTATGTCTTTTTTGTAACGAACTTATGAGGAAGTATAACGCACTATATTTCTTACTTTTCATTTTGCTGGTCATGGGAGCTTTTGCTTCCATGGCGCAGAACAGTTATGGATTGAAGATCATGGGTGGGGTAGCCTGGGCATTTGGACTGATCTTTCTTGCGGAGATGATCACAATATGGAGAAGGAAGGTGAAAATGGATCCTTTTGTTTTTGGAGAATTGACGGCACTCTTCATTTTCGCGATCATATTCGGTTGCCGGATCTTTTATATTCATTTTCCATATATCGAATGGCTGTTTGCCGCAGCCGGCGCATTTCTAGTGTTTTTTTATGCCCGGAAATTATTTATAAGATGCAGGCGACTTTATAAAAGGAACCTCAGGCTTGCTTTGCTTGGACTCATCTTTCACCTGAGTATAGTTTTTTTCCTGGTATCCCTGGTCCTGATTCCCTTTGCGGGGAAGAAGAGCGAATGGAGCGGTATGGCAGGCTTTGCACTGCTGTTGATCTTCATGCTGGGCGCATTGATCAAAAGAAATGACCTGGTGGAAGGAGAAAAAACTACAGCGGTGCAGATGGTAACGGGCTATAGAGATCATTCCATTATACTGGCATCCATTTTTCTACTGTTCTCGCTTTACGCGATCTCCAGCAGGGCAGGATTATTGCCGCCCATATATTCAGATGAATATCCTCAATCTTATTTTGACCTGGTCAACAAAGCAAGCACAGGAAAAGAAAAATCCGTCGATGGGAAATACCAATACCAACGCTATATGGAGAAGTACAACCAGTTCCTGAAAAGGAATAAAAAAGGGACACCCTAGATACGAGCGATCCCAGATACTATTTTCCTACCCGCGCTCAGAATTTGTAATTTTATTACCTCGTAAGTCCTGAGAATAAATCACTCAACCTGTTTATGGCGAGAAGGTTCCTTTACACCATATTAATGTATCTGCTGGGCATGGGACTGGCAAATAGTCAGAAGTCATTGATAGACAGTATCCGGCATGAGCTCCGTATAGCCCCCAATGATACGATCAGGCTACTCCGCTACATGGACCTGGTCAGGACCTATGCCGAGGTCAACCCTGATACCTCTTATTTCTATGGCGAAAAGGCTTTAAATATTTCAAGATACCTGGGATTGAGAATTGATGAGGGACATGCGATGGCGGAAATGGGATACGCGCTTTTAAATGCCGGGAATTATCCAAGGTCACTACAAACCTTTATTGCCTCACTGGCGATTGCAGAAGAGAAAAGCAGCGAACAGAAAGTGCTGAAGGGAGAATATAAAACACTTGATGAATTCTATGATCGGCAGGAAGACCCGCACATGCAGCGCATTGAACTAATTGCACGTATCCGGCAATATATGGGCATCCTCTATCTGAATGCAGGTAATTTTCAAAAGTCACTCGACAATTATAATGTATCCAGGGATCTGGCTGAAGAAACAGGGAATAAATACCTGCAAAGCATCATCTATTCCACGATCGGCCGGGTTTATCTCTCGCTGAAAATGCCGGATTCCGCGATGGCAGCTGAACAACACGCTTATGATATTGGCGTGGAGATCGGGCTTAAAAAATACATGGGAAGCATCCTGTTGAACCTGGCGAGGATCCATGCATTTCAGGGAAATGATTCATTGGCCCAGGTTTATTTCAGGAAAGCGCGGCAAAAAAGCGCAGAACAAAGCTATTTCAGGGGCGTTGTATCCAGCAGCCTGTTCATTGCGGATTATTTTAAACGAATGGGAAATGCCGATTCCTCTCTTTATTATATTGAGAGCGCACTCGATGTGGCAAGAGGGCTGAATTCACCCGATCTATTGTTACGCGGATATACTGCATTGGCTGATCATTACAAGTTAAATAGGAACAGCGATAGCGCGGTTCGTTATCAATCCATGATCATCCAGATCAATGACAGTCTTTTCAATTCCAAACAAGCGCAACAATTCCAGAATATTGATTTTGACGAAGCACAGCGGAAACAACAAATAGAAACTGCTAAAGCCAGTTATAAGGAAAAGATCAGGAGAAATCTTTTGTTAGCCGGCCTGGGTGTTTTTTTGTTACTGGCGATCATATTATGGCGGAACAGCCTCCAGCGTAAAAAAGCTAACCGGCTTTTATCCCAACAGAAC
>DATINK010000083.1:0-5045 GCA_035474355.1 Chitinophagaceae bacterium
CGATTTTGAATCATTGAAACTGGCGCATACCTTGTCGGCCGAGGTATTAAACGTCAGTGGCTCTGTGGCGACACATATTGTCCGGGAATCCTTATTAAACGCTGTTTCTAAATACTATCCTGATTGAATGATTTTCTGCAAATACAGCCGGAAATACAACAGGCACTCTCCGATGGCGGGGCCGTTGTTGCATTGGAGTCGACCATTATTGCTCACGGAATGCCCTACCCTAAGAACGTTGAAACGGCATTCGCTGTTGAAAATATTGTGCGGGAAAACGGGGCGATTCCCGCCACCATTGCTGTGTTGAATGGTCAATGTCATATAGGTTTGGATAAACACCAGCTCGATCATCTCGGCAAAGCAAAAGATGTCTGGAAAGTGAGTTTACGCGATCTTCCATTTGTTGTCAGCCGGAAATTAGATGGTGCAACGACAGTCGCCGCGACCATGCGGCTTGCGGCAATGGCCGGTATCAGGTTCTTTGTTACCGGGGGGATTGGCGGTGTACACCGTGATGCGCCCGCTTCCATGGACATTTCTGCTGACCTGGTAGAAATGGGCCGAACTTCGGCAGCCATTATTTCAGCCGGTGTGAAATCTATTTTAGATATCAGGCTGACACTGGAGTACCTGGAGACATTGGGAGTTCCTGTTGTCACGGTTGGACAGGATGAATTCCCGAGTTTTTATTCCCGCAAGAGCGGATTCCCCTCTCCCTTAAGACTGGACGATGCCGACTCCATAGCAGGGTTCCTGGATACCAAATGGAAAATGGGTTTAACCGGTTCGGTATTGATCGCCAACCCGGTTCCGGCAGATATGGAAATTCCGGCTCACGAAATGGAGATCCATGTTGAAAAAGCTATCGCCTATGCAAAGGAAAAAAATGTGGTGGGGAAGAACCTGACCCCCTTCTTACTAAAATACATATCTGAAAACACCCGGGGCGAAAGCCTGGAAGCCAATATTGGGCTGATCAGGCATAATGCTAAAGTCGGTGCAAAAATAGCTGTAGCGTATATTCGCAAACAATAATCTATTCAAAAATTAACATGAAAACCGGAACATCAAAAAAATTAAAAGATGGTGACCAATGTAAGGTTATCGCCGGAACACATGCCGGAAAGTCAGGCACAGTCAGAGACATAAATATGAGTAAGACAGGTCATATCACCATCACGGTCGAACAAAAAAATGGCGTTCGCTTTAAGACCCTGGGTAAAAATGTAGTTGTATAAATCCTTGCTGAAGAACAATAACTGCACACAACCATGCGAATCCTATCTGCTATTGGCCGAATTTTTTATGCCAGCACTATTATCGTGATGGGGGCCTATATGATCTATTATCGTGATTTTCCTTATATGCTGATCCCTCCGAAGCATCAATGGATACCCGGCCTGGTAACCCTCGCCTATGTTTTTGGAGCACTTTTTATTTTGGCGGGAGCTTGTATTGCTTTCGAAATAAAAACAAGGTCAATTTCCCTCATCTTAGGAACGTTGCTTCTTTTGATCTTTTGTTTTTATTTTATTCCCTATGAATTGATAGTTAGCCCTGCTTATATGCAATTCGGGGACTGGGAGAATTCAGCGAAAGAATTGGCTTTAGCCGGTGGAGCATTTGTAATTGGCGGCTGCTTCCCCAAAAAAAATGAAACCGCCCTTACCCAGATCTTGGGGAGCCTGATCCCGCTGGGAACTATTTTATTTTCATTAACCATTATCAGTTTTGGTATCGACCATTTCCTTTATGCGAAAGAGGCAGCAGATTATGTTCCATCATGGATCCCCTGGCATTTATTCTGGATTTATTTTTGTGGCACAGCATTACTGGGCGCCGGTCTTGCAATTCTTTTCAAAATTAAACGTGAGGTAGCTGCCGCACTATTGGGCACAATGATCCTTATTTGGTTCATCATTCTCCATACCCCCAGGATGATTTCATCTCCCCTTGCCTATTTAGGAAGTGAAGTTACCAGTGCCTTTATAGCACTTGCCTATAGCGGAATTGCTTTCGTCATTGCAGGGGGCAAAAGACAACAAACCAGGTAAACCTTTAAAGAATGAAGTAAAAGAAATAAGTATTTTCAATTCAAAACACTACAAATGGAAAATAAAAGCAATCAACCATCGCCGTCAGGCATTATGCAGATCGGAACGGGTTTCTGGGCCTCGAAGATCCTGCTCTCTGCCATAAAATTTCAATTATTTACTAAATTAAGTGAACAGAAAGGCATGACAGGGAAAGACATCAAAGCTTCTCTGAACCTGAACTGTACAGACCGCCATCTATATGATTTTTTAGACGCTTTGACTGTATTTGGGTTTCTCAAACGCGAGGGAATATGGGATAAGGCAGTTTACTCCAACACACTTGATACAGATACCTTCCTCGACAGGAACAAGCCATCTTATATTGGAGGCATCCTGGAGATGATGAATAACAGGTTATATAGGTTTTGGGGAGACCTTGAAGAGGGATTGACTACAGGACTGCCTCAAAACGAATCAAAGAAAAGCCAGGATTTTTTTGGATTGATCTACCAGGATCCGGTTAAGTTAAGAGAGTTTATCAATGCAATGAGTGGAATACAGATGGGCAATTTTATGACCTTTGCCCAAAAATTTGATTTTTCAAAGTATAAAACACTGGTGGATATTGGTGGCTCAGCCGGATTGTTGTCATTGATGGTGGCAAAACACCAGGCTCATATGACCTGTACCACCGTCGACCTCCCTCCTGTTGAACCGATTGCCTCCGAAACCATTCAAAAATTCCATTTGACAGACAGGGTGAAAGCCCAAAGCGGAGATTTTTTTGCCGACTCTTTCCCTAAGGCAGACGTAATAACAATGGGTAATATCCTCCATGACTGGGATGAGGAAAAGAAACTACTCCTTATGAAAAAGGCATTTGAAGCGCTACCAAAAGGCGGGGCCTTCGTCGCCATTGAAAGCATTATAGATGACGAAAGAAAACATAATGCATTTGGTATGATGATGAGTTTAAATATGCTGATTGAAACGGGGACGGGGTTCGACTACAGTTTTGCCGACTTCAACAAGTGGGCTAAGGCCGTAGGGTTTACATCAACCTCATTGATCGCATTGGCCGGTCCTTCAAGCGCAGCAATAGCTTACAAATAATACCTTTGGCAAGAGGATTTTGAGTGCAAGCAAAGAGCAGGACCTTAACCCTAAGCTTTACTATGTTAAGACCGACTTTAATTTATTCTCTCATCATCTGCTTAGCTAACAACTCAATCCAGGCTCAAGGGGGTTCAGTAAAGGTTGACACAATGTTGGTGGGCACCTGGAAAGGCAGTTCTCTGTGCCAAATAAAAAACTCACCCTGTCATGACGAAACGGTCGTGTATCACATTTCAAAAAATGCAAACGCCGATACTTTCTATATTAATGCTAACAAAATTGTCAATGGCGTAGAAGAAGAAATGGGCCTTTTACACTTCACTTATAATATTAAAACAAACCAGGTCATTTCCACTGATTATAATAGCCTTTGGACATTTAACATACAAGTTGGGAAATTGGAAGGAACACTCTTGGTCCGGGGAGAATTGTATAGAATAATCAAGGTTAATAAACAATACTGAACAATAACTAAATCCAGGTTTATGCCTTCTGCTGAGACTTCTTATATAACCAGGTAAAAATTGGCCGCATATAGATATCATGTATCCGTGTTACATTACACATCTTTTTATTGTCCTGCTCATCTTCCTCGCAGCATGGAAATATGGAAAGATCAAACATCCGGCAACCTGGCTGGCTGTTGCGGTAAACCTGTTCAACTATTTGTTAGAACCTATCGGCAGATCGGAAACCGCACAGTCATTTTTGAAAGCGCTATTGAAAGGCTGATAAAGTATGGAAGTATAACAATAAAAAATACAAAATGAAAAGTTCATTGATGCTAATTCCTGTATTTTCTCTATTGCTGATCGTTGGTTGTAATTCAAAAAAAGAAAGCCCGGCATCCGGTAAGGACAAAGCATTTGCTGCTTTTGAAGATCGATTCCTGGATGCTTACTGGAACCAATATCCTGCCGGCTCGATCGGTATAGGTTATGGAAAATATTATGACAAACTGCCGGTACCCGATAGTGCTTATTATGCAGGTGTGATCAGTTTTTCCAATCGCTGGATAGATTCCCTGGAGAGCATGGACCTCAACAGCCTGAGCGATAATAACAAGATCAGCTATCATATCATCAAAAACCAATTGGAGAGCGACCGTTGGTATACCGAAACGTTCAAACAACAAGAGTGGGATGCTTCTATTTACAATATCAGTGGTTCCTGCGACTATATCCTTAACCAGCCCTGGGCGCCCCTGGCTGAAAAGCTGAGAACACTGACTGCTTTTTTGAAAAGTTCGGGAGACTATTATCATGCCGCCTTTGCCAACCTGCATGAACCGACTAAAGAACACCTGGGACTCGCGATCCAACAGAACCAGGGTGGATTATCGTTGTTTGGAAAGGCGCTGGAAGATTCCATCGCGGCTTCCCAACTTTCTACTCCGGAAAAACAACAATTGCAACAAGGTATTGACCAGGCAGTCGCCGCCATGAAAGGATTTATAAGTTCTCTCCAATCCATACAGTCGGATAAAAATTATAAGTTCAGGGATTTCCGGATCGGGAAACAGTTATTTTCAGAAAAATTCAAATACGATATCGCTACCGACCTGACGCCGGAACAGGTGTATGACAAAGCTGTAGAAGCCAAACATTACTATCACCGCAGGATGTTCATCCTTTCGGACAGTGTATGGACAAAATACTATCCCAACCAGCCCAAACCACAAGACAGCCTTGCATTAATTCAAATGGTGCTGAATAAAGTGCAATTGGAACATCCAAAACCGGCTGATTTCTTTGATACGGTCAACAACCAGGTCCATCGCCTGAAAAGATTCATCGTAGAGAAAGATCTCTTTGATTTCGATACGGCCGCTACACCTATTGTCGTACGCTATATGCCGGAATATGCCCGGGGGTTCTCCTCCGCCAACGC
>DATINK010000084.1:0-7044 GCA_035474355.1 Chitinophagaceae bacterium
CGGCGGCAGCCGCGGCATCGGCCGGGCGATCGCCGAGGCGTACGCCGAGGCCGGCGCGGCGGTCGTGATCGCCAGCCGCAAGGCCGAGCCCTGCGCAGAACGCATGAATACCTCTCTTATAAATCGTATAACCCTGCACAATTGATTCAGATTGCAGATGCTGTTATTTGGATAAGAAATAAAAGGGCCTTTTGCATAGGTGATATTGAGGGAGCCAATGAAAATAATTTCGGGGCAATAATAGATGGATTGAAAAAGCTTGCAGCAAAGCTTGGGCGTAAGCAACTGCAGTTTCATGGGAGCCCGGGAACGCATTTGCATCAACTTTTTTCTTCCCGTTTTCCTTCGAAACCTTCTTTTCCCAGTTTGTTCCAGGATTTCGGATCGGAAATAGCGCCTGAGAAAATAAAATTCACTTATGCCGACCTCGATACTTTCTAAAAATGACCGTTATTAATGAAGATCGTCTTTACCAGTTATGCCGCTTCGCCTGAGTATAGGGAGCCCTTATCCTGGCTCAAACGCATTGAAGGGTATACGGGTATACTGGAAAGCCTGGGAAAACATCATGAAGTGACCAGCATTGAACGGATCAATTTTGAAGGTAAACTCAGGCAAAATGGCGTGGATTATCTATTTACCAGGCAAAAAAAGAAAATAAAACGTTTCCCCCGGGCGATTCATCATCTCATCGATGAAATTCAGCCCGATGCGATATTCATCAATGGGATCCTTTTTCCTTTTCAGCTCATTCAATTGAGGAGAAAACTCGGCAAGCGGGCAAAGATCATTGTCATTCATCGTTCGGAAAAGCCCCCGAAGGGATTGAAAAAATTTCTTTTGAAATGGGCGGACCCACATGTGAATGCCTATTTGTTTTCTTCCCTGGAATTCGGAGCAGACTGGAAACCATTCATCGACGTTGGAAAGATCAGGGAACTGGGAGTAGCTTCTTCGGTATTTTATCCTATTGAAAAATCAAGTGCGAAAGAAATTACAAAGGTCAATGGATCGCCCGTCTATTTGTGGGTCGGGTCATTGATCCCCAGGAAAGATCCGATGACTGTAGTAAAGGCCTTTCTTGAATTTCTACGAATGCAACCGGGCGCCCGGTTATATATGATCTATAAATCCGGCCAGTTACTGGAAGAGGTTCAACAGTTCACAGATCAATTTCCCGAAGGAAAAGGATCGATCGTGTTTGTGGGTGGAGTGGCACATGATAACCTCTTGTTTTGGTATAATAGCGCAGATTATTTCATTGCCACCTCTTTATATGAAGGAATTGGCGTTGCGCTCAGTGAAGCCATGTCCTGTGGATGCATACCTATCGTAACCGATATTCCGTCTTTCCGGAAAATGACAGGGCCCAAAGCATGTGGTTTGATTTTTCAACCAGGTAGCAGGGCAGATCTGTTGAAAAAACTGATGCAAACAAGAAATATGGATGTAGAAAAAGAAAAGCGACTTACGATTGGGCAATTTAAAAAAGAATTATCCTTTGAAGCAATAAGTGAAAAGATAATGTACCTATTGAACACTATTTGATCCAAACATGAATTATAGTTTGCCGTTTGCCGATTAAAGACTGATTATGTCTCCTAAAGTAAGTATCATATTAACTACTTATAACCGTGCAGGGTTGATCATGGAAACCATAGAAACTGTGCGTAACCAAAGTTTCAAAGACTGGGAGTTGATCATTGTGGACGATGGCTCAGAAGACAGAACAGCTGAATTGGTGAGCCAGCTGCAGGACCCACGGATAAAATTTATTAAAGCGGGTCGTATCGGTATCAATGGCAAGGTCAAAAATATCGGGCTGGCACATGCAACAGGAGAATTTATTGCATTTATTGATTCAGATGACCTATGGGCGCCCACTAAACTTGAAAAACAGTTGAACGCACTTCGTCAATTTCCCGAAGCGGGATTCTCACTGACAGGTGGTTATGATTTCAGGAAAAAGGATGAACCCATAAAATATTTTTACCCGCAAACCGGGGGCATGAAATCGGAAAACATTTTTCTTTCATTGTTCCGGTCAGCCGTGGCAGCCTATGTCCAGGCTTTGATGGCCAGAAAAAAATGTATCGATGAGGCGGGCCGGTTTATCGAAGAAAAATCATTTTCCGATATCGACTTTATCATCCAGCTTGCCTGGCAGTACCCCGCGGTGATACTTTATGAGCCTTTATTCTTCAGGCGTCTGCATGCAGACAACTATATTACCCCTAATTGGGTGAAAAGTTTTCACGAAGGTGCGGATGTGATCAAGAAGTATCGCGCCAATAAAAAATTACCTGCAAAAAATGCTAATGATGCTTTATTCAGGTTGTATATCAATTTTGGCGAAAAATACCTGGGTTATAAAAAACATGGAAAAGCAATTTCCCGGTTTTTAAAAGCATGGTTGTATAAGCGAGTGAGCATTGTCCCTATTAAAAAGACCGGAAAAGCAATTGTATATTTTTTCAGAAAAAAATAATGTTATAATTCCCACGGTTTCAACCGTGGGATTCAAATAATTTCATAACTGACCTGACACTATCATCCAAATTAAAAGGGACTATGCTTTCAAATCTAATATCAGTATCCTGAAGAATATTCATCGCTTTTGCCTGCATTTCCCGGATATCTTTCACAACTGTCCACTTTTCTATTTCCTTTTTCATCGGGTCACAAAAGCTAATCACATGTGCCCCGGCAGCCAAAGCTTCCAGGCAAACAGCCGGAAATCCTTCATAAGAGGAGGGATGCAGTAATATTTTCGTTCGCTGCATCAGGTTCATCAGGTCAGGGTGAGACAATTCTCCGGGCATAAAAACATTTGACCTTAATCCCAGGCTTTCAATTTTTTTTTGCAGGGATCCATGAAGCGGGCCCTTGCCGGCAATACAGGCTTTGACATTGGGCAGCTTTCTTTTAATACCCGCCAATATGTCTATAAACAGGTCAAATCTTTTTAATTGGATCAATGAGCCGGCGGCCAGGAGATCGATATTTCTTTCCCTGTTTGACAGGTCTACCTTATCGACGCCTGGTGGAATGATATGTGCAGGAACAATTTTATAGTTAGAACGAAATTCAATAGCCAGTTCTTCGGATAAAGCAATTAAATCCTCCGCGGGTAAATGAGATCTTTGTATGTATTTATTTCTCTTCCGCGCGTCTTGTCCCCTGATCCAGCAAAAATGCTTAAGCTGGTTTTTGCCAGCATATTTTGCAGCCACAGCCGCGCATTCTCCATACCAAAAGCTTACAAGGCCCGCAATAGCGCGGGTATTCCGGATGGAATCAAGTGCCGCATAAATTTTTTTTCTGAGGAAAAGCCTTGACAGCCCGCCTTTATTTTTTCCGCCAAAGGGAATCACCTCTACGCCAAATATTTTGTAAGGCGTTTGATGATAGGGGTATTGAAAAGCAAGAACGATAACTTGTACGCCAGGATATAATTCACTCATCCGTTTGGCAAAACGGTATTGCATCGGCAAACAGGTGGTATCGTCTTCCGAAGCCGCAAAGCCAGGTGTTAATAATACTATGGTTTTTTGCTCAGGATTCATCCAGGGATATTTTCTTATTGCAATAGGAGAGGCTTCTCCGGTCGTGTGTGATCAAGATCACGATCTTTCCCCCCGCAGCCAGGGTCTGAAGTTTTTCGAGTATAATATTTTCAGAAGATTCATCGAGTTCATTGAATGGCTCATCCAGCAAGATGCAATTAGCATTTCGATACATGGCCCGGGCGAAGGCGATCCGTTGTTGCTGTCCCCCGCTCAGGTTTTTCCCATTTTCAGTGATCCATTTTTCAGCTCCTTCGGGAAAATGTGATAATAATTGGTCGACTCCAGAAAAGCTGATCGCTTGATTCCATCTTTCCTGGTCCGCCATTCCCTCATCAAGTAAGATATTTCTTTGGATCGTGTCATGGATAAAAAAAACCTGTTGTTTAACATAGGATATCCCCGGCCAATACATTTTCAGGTCATCCTGGGATTTTTGATGCGCATTGATATTTATTTCTCCCTGTGCCGGGCTCAGCAGGCCCAACAAAAGATTCAGGATGGTAGTCTTTCCCTTGCCCGAGGCCCCGGTAATACCCAGGAAATCGCCGGCCTTCACGCTCATGGAAAAATTTTTCAGGACCGGTTCCCCGGAATATTTAAAATTCACATTCCTGAATTCAATAGAGCGGATCTGTTCATCAGAACTGCGGGATCCATTTATTTGCTGCCCCCTGTTTTGGAAGTCGGGAAGGGCATGTTCATAAGCCCGGAGTTGTCCGCCCACATTTATAAGCTTGACGATTCCGGGAATGATCTTATAGGCAGCAGCCATAAAAGCCCCGATGGTCAATAGGGCTGCACTATCGTTATTACCTGTCCAATGCGCAAGCGCGATCAATATAAACAAGCCGAGAACTGCGAAAACTTCGATGACTCTGCCGGGGAGGCCCTGCAGGATCATTGTTTCAAACAAGGAATAACTGAAAGTTTGCCTTTGCTTCAAAAACCGGGCACTGAAAAAAGAGTTTTTACCAAAAACATTTCCTTCTACATAACCCTTCAATGCTTCGTGTAAATGCTGGAATGACTTTTCATTACTTGAACGCAGGTTGGTCTTGGCACGGGTCAATCTTTTTTTCATCCCATAAAAACAAGGATCACCGGGGGAAGCAGGATCACAAAAAGAAGAAGAAACAATTTGGCATTGAAAATAAGAATAGCCCCGATCGCCAGTAGCACCAGGAACAATTGCGTAATTACCTGTTGGATCCCCAGTAAGAGGTAAAGTGAAAAATCAAAGGGTTGAAAACTGATCCTTCTTACATGTTCAGAAGAATCGACACCTGTGAACTGTTCCAACCCCGCCCGTTGATAATCTGAAAGCGCTTCCCCGGAAATTCGCAAAGCTACCTTGCCCGCAAAACGGTAATGGGCACTATTGACTAAATAAGCAGCCAGGTTTTTCAAACCGAACAGTACAAAAAATAGAGCAATAAACAGCCAGGCATTCTTACCCGCCAGCCAGCCCGAAAGAAAAGTATTGCTGGTATCTTTTCCAGGATGGATATAGAATTGTATGATCCAGAGAAGTGTGGCCAGGGCCAGGATATCAGCCATATTGATGATCACGTCCAGTATGACCAGGGCGCCAAAGCGTTTTTTTTCACCCGGATCCAAAACTTGCCATATGTTTCGAATGGCTTTTTTCATTTTTCTTTATCGAGACTCATAAACAAAGGGAAAAAAGTGAATAGCAGCAGACCGTATTGTGTTTCGAACAGTGATTCGGTACATAAATAAGCCAGTAACAGGAGAAGAATAAAACTAAGGCCCCGTTTTTTTTGCCTCCTGATGATGCGGGCTACCGAAAAAACGATCAGCAACATGACGACAGTCCCGGGAATACCGAATTGAAGCGTTGCTTCGAGAAACTCGTTATGCGTATTATAGCCCAGCATACCGCGATCCCCTCTTTCGGGTTCGCCGATATACATGTTCTTAGAGATATATTTTTTATCAAGCCAGGTTTGTGCGTCTCCGGCGCTCACTCCATATAACCAGGCTTTATTTTCATTCAGTATTTCAGCTGTAAACCTCCATTCGAGCAGCCGGAACTGGACTGGATAGAAATAATCGCCCGGCGTGAAGCTTTCCTGGCGGATCTTTTCAAAACTTCCTTTGGTCATGTCCC
Organism: Chitinophagaceae bacterium; assembly: GCA_035474355.1. GTDB lineage: Bacteria > Bacteroidota > Bacteroidia > Chitinophagales > Chitinophagaceae > DATINK01. The sequence goes on from DATINK010000084.1 coordinate 5,701, forward strand.
GGAACCGGGTGCCGATAGGGTTTTTAGTAACGATCAGCAGGATGCTGCCCAGGAGGATCGTGCCAAAAAAAAGTTGCATGACCCGTGTTTTACCGGGAATACGCAACAGTTGAACGACAGAATACACTGAATATAAAAGCAGGAAGCCAATGACCAGTTTTGAAGAAAGCAGGAATAGAAAAATGCTGAAGAATGAGATCAATACAATATCGGTGGTCCTGGAAAACAAGGGGTCGCTCTTACGGAGGTTTTCAATAGCATAAACGATAGCTATGAAAATATAAACTGAGAAATGGATGGCGTGTTGCCTTAGCGGAGCAACCAGCGGGTGATAGAAAAGAAAAAATGCATTCCCGGTTCTGAAAAAACCCGATAGGCTGATCACAAAACAATAAACGGATGCAACTGCGAGAAGAAGCGAGAAGGCTTTCATCAATTTTTTACGTTCTGCGGCATCTATAAAATCACAGCAACAAAGGGAAAGGGGAATAAAAAGCAGGCCGCTTTTCTCACGTACATGCGACCAGGCCTGGATAGAATCAGTAGACCACAAAACACCCAGCAGCACCAATCCGTAAAATAACGAGCAAAATAAGAGAAAGGAATTCTTTGCCCGGGTACTGATCAGGGGTTGGCTCCGGCTGGCGTTATCAATCATTCCAAAAATAAAGAGCAGGCCCGTGCTGATACTGCTTACAGCCGGGAAAGAGAAGACAAGACCCGAAAAGAAAGAAATATAGAGAAGAAAAAGTATGGTAGTCAGGTGCGATTTCATCCATTCTGCATTCCAGTCTTCCTGGCTTTTAGTTTTGCGTTTACTGAACTGAACAAGGCAAACAAGTAAGCCAGCGCCAGGCATGTGAACAGCCCTAGCCCTAACCAAACAAACAGGGAAGGGCCGGTAGGATTATTATTTTTACTGAAGCCGTCAAGCACCTGGACAGGAGCTAAAAATTGTAACTCGGATTTATAACCAAGTAACTTTTCGTTCATGTTGATCAATTGGCCGTTTAATCCCGAAACATCTAACATGAGGGATGAGGAACGGCTTTCATTTTTGTCCAGTATCCCCTCCACTTTCGTTTTTGTTGAGTCCAGCCTTTTCATTTCCACCTGGACCTGTTCTATCATCTGCTTAATATTCTCCTTTTTGATCGTTATTTGCCGTTTCACAAAATCAATATTATTCAGGCCCTGGATGATGGCAAGCTGAAGATCGGGGAGCAGTTCAATGTCCTTCACAACTACTTCAATATAAAATCCGCTCGGGTTATTGGGCGTGAATATTTTCTGGATCTCGGATCCTTTCATCTTTTTAACTCCCCGGAGCAGATCTTCGGCGCA
>DATINK010000085.1:0-4713 GCA_035474355.1 Chitinophagaceae bacterium
GGCCAGGAACAGCTGCATACCTAAGATCAAAAAAGTGAGGCCGATGTAAAAGGCAGGCCGGTTGGTCAATGCATTGGCCGGATGGGCTATTTTAGAAACGATCAGGTAAATGGCAAGGACAAGACCAAAGAGGAAAAATAAAGTTCCCCATAGCCCAAAGAAATGCATGGGTCTTTTTGAGAATTTTCCGACAAAGGTGATGGAAAGCAGGTCGAGAAACCCATTGATGAACCTCCGCCATCCGAATTTTGTTTTGCCGTACTTGCGTTTGTGGTGCTCGACTACTTTTTCACCGATCCTTTTAAAGCCCGCCCATTTTGCGAGGACAGGTATATACCGGTGCATTTCACCATATACTTCGATACCTTTTGCAACGCGGAGCCTGTAGGCTTTCAATCCACAGTTGAAGTCGTGCAGCCTGATGCCTGATACCATCCGGGTAACCGCATTAAAAAATTTGGACGGTATATTCTTGGTGATCGCATTATCGTGCCTGATCTTTTTCCAGCCACTCACCATATCATAGCCATCGTCAAGGATCATCTTTCTCAATTCCGGTATCTCATCGGGACTATCCTGCAGGTCAGCATCCATGGTAATTATCACTTCTCCCTGGGCCGCACGAAACCCTTCATTTAATCCTGCCGACTTACCATAGTTCCGCTGGAATTTGATGCCTTTGATATTCGGGTTTTTGGCCATCAGGCCTTCGATTACCCACCAGGAATTATCATTGCTGCCATCATCTACATAAATGATCTCATACGTGTAGTGATTTTCTGCCATGACCTTTTCGATCCAGGTCGTAAGTTCCGGAAGGGATTCTGATTCATCCAGGAGGGGTATGACGATGGATAGGTCCATTAACGCATTTGGTTGGGGTTAGTGTAATTCCTTTTGTTCATGACCGTAGCACTGATCAGCGTAATGATCATGCCCAGCACCAAAGTTATACCTAATCGACTCACTAATTGCCGCACCGGTGTTTTCATGTCGATGCTTCGCAATATTTTTTCTTTTTGATCATCACTGAGATTCATCTTCGCATTTCTAGTGATCTCCTTTGTCAGCTCCATCGTTTGACGGATCGTTTCAGGGGAGATGACCTCACTATAAACATAAATGATACCATTATATATGAGGACCAGGATCAGTGTAGCCAACATTCCCTGCATCACCAGGTTGCGAAAATTGTATTCAGTATTTACTTTCCTGTATTCGGAGACCGTCCGAACGATACAGACCACAAAAATGACAGCCACGCATATTAAAAGCAAAAAGCCGATCAATATTGTTTTGCTGTTGAACAGGGATCCGTCTTCCACATTGATCTTCTTCAGCATGGATAAAGTATAGATCGTGGAGAGGACCCAAATGGCCCCCAGGATACAACCTCCCAGTATTCCATATTTAACAGCAGGATTTGTTTTATTCATTGCAGCTGATTACGCGTTCAAAATTAGCCTGTCTTTATTAATTATTCCCAGCACTTTTCCTTTCAGTTCCCTTCCTATATAAGGCGAATTCTTTGATTTCGACCGGATGTCTTTGGCTGAGACTTTCCAGGCCATACCTGGGTTGAATAAGGTTAGCGATGCTTTTCTCCCTTCTTTGATAATGATCTCTTCCATCCCGAAGATTTGCCGGGGTTGATTCGATAACATAAGCGCCAGTTTTTCCTGGCTGATCCCATTCATTACTGTATTGATCACTCCATAGGCCGTTTCAAGTCCGATGGTTCCGGGTTTCGCATATTCGAATTCAACCATTTTGCTGTCGGGCTCATGGGGCAAATGATGAGATGCAAAACAATCGATCTCACCTTTTTTGATAGCATCCCGTATAGCATCCCTGTCTTTCTGATGACGCAAAGGAGGATCCATCTTGAGATGGCTATCATAGGTTTTCAGATCCTCGTCTGAAAAGAAGATATGGTTGGGCGTTACCGAGCAACTGACTTTAATACCTTCTCCTTTTGCTTTATTGATTTGCTGAAGGGAAGCAAGGGTGCTTATTCCTGTAAAATGAATTCGGGAATCAGCGTATTGGGCGAGTTTGATATCTCTGGCAACGATCAGTTCTTCTGCCAGGGAAGGTTTACCGGCCAATCCTAATTGGGTGGAGATGATGCCTTCGTTCATCAAGCCGTGGGGCTGAATGCTCTTATCGTCTGGAAGCTGGATCAGTATGCCATCAAATGATCTTATATATTGAAGCGCTTTGACAAGCAACCCGGCGGATTGAATCGTATTCGTTCCGTCACTAAAAGCAATCGTACCGCAGGCATGCATGTCATACATCTCTGCAAGCAGTTTTCCTTCCGTATTTGTTGTGATGGCACCGATCGGGTGGACATTTACTGGAAGGGCCTTGCTTTTTTGGATGATATATTCAATGTTTGCCTTATTATGAATGACCGGGTTGGTGTTGGGGATGATCATTACATCGGTAAATCCACCCGCTGCGGCGGCAGCGGCACCGGATTCCAGTGTTTCCTTGTATTCATAACCGGGGTCTCCGAAATTGGCGAACAAGTCTACCCAGCCCGGTGAAACATGTGTATCAGCCTGGTCAATCACCTGGTCGGCTTTATCCTTAAGATTCTTCCCAATCTTATTGATAACTCCATTTTCAATAAAAATATCGAGGATTTGTCCGTGAGAAGGTGAGGAAGGATCTACGATCCTGGCTTGCTTAATGAGGATGGTCATTAAGGGGTGAAGGTATAGTATGTTTTTGATTTTAGTTTCCGAATTTATGGATGTAATTTTGACGCCCGCATCAACAATTTTTCGGGTGGTGGCGCAGCCCGGTAGCGCACTTGCATGGGGTGCAAGGGGTCGCTGGTTCGAATCCAGTCCACCCGACATTGTCCGCCGATGCAAAGCAAAGGAGGACATTTTCGAAGAAAGGGTAATCGAAATTTATTCAGCTTTTACCCACTTTTCGGGCAGTAGTCCCGCCGTTGGCGGGACACTACGTTGAAAATTTTTCGGGCAGTAGCGCAGCCCGGTAGCGCACTACGTTCGGGACGTAGGGGTCGCTGGTTCGAATCCAGTCTGCCCGACAAAGCCTATAGGTCATTGATTTGTAGGCTTTCTTTTTTATAAAGTCCCTTAGAACCTTGTTTTTCTTCATTCCAGAGGGTCATTTACTGAGCAGGCAACTGAGTAATCTGACCTTAGTTAAAAAGTATTTCTTGAAGACACAATTTCCTGTTTAGAATCCTTACCTACCTCGTTAGTGGTGAGTAAGAGCGAGCCGGTAAATTCGTAAAAGGTCACCGATGTAAAAGTTATGTATCAGAACGAAATGAAAATGGCATTTTTGTTAAAAGCTAAGTGATTCTAAAATTTGCTTGGTTTCAGCTATCGATTTCACAGTTTTCTCAGAGTTCCTGAAATCTTCAAATATCTTGTTTATATACCAGTTCAGATCAGCGGTGTTGTCATAATGGGGTTTGAATTTATCCCGCTCCATTTGTAAAAATCCCGAGACTTTCATAAGATCCTGCTCACTTTTTGCGGCCAGTGCAAACAGCCATTCAATAATAATGCTTTTGGCGGAATCGTGGAAGGACCTGGGATCATCATACTCTTTATCCAAGAGCAGGTAAGTCAAATCTTCGAGCTCTTTTAAAGCAACCGTTGTATCAATTTTTGAAATTGGATGACCGGACTGAATGTGATGCGGTGATTTCTTGTGCAAACGGACAAGACCATCAAGATAAGTAAAAGCTTCTATGTCCCCGATTTCAGCCATCATCTGAGCAATATTGATTTTTCTTTCTTCGGTAGTTTCGACTGACTGAATCGCCTCAGTTCCCTTCCTGATTACACTGTCCGGATTAGTTTTATAAAGTTGAGATGTCAGGTGAAGGAAAAAATAATCGTTATAATTAGTAAGCGTTTCATATAGTGCTACAATCTTTTCTTTATCGCCGCCTAACTCAAGGTAAATTGAAGTGGCGTCCATCCGATCGGTACTGTCTCTTTTTGTGTCACAGATGAACTGAAGGATATCTTCTTTTGCATCAGTGATACCAAGTTTTTTGCATAAAGCCAGGTGATTACCGAGAACCGATTCCAGTTTAATTCCTTCTCTTATATTGCGGACAATTTTTTGCCGAATATTTTTTAATCCGTCAGGTGTAAGCCTGTCCAGAACCAGCTGGGAAATTGAATCCTTATTGTTTGTTGTTGCCACCTCAAAACTTCTTGTTCCGCCATTATCCAGCCATATTAACTCCACTAAATATTCTTCTGGGGTCTGAAACTTAAATTTCCTGAAAATTTCTCCCAGGCGGTGTTCTTTTGTCAGCCAGATGAAGCGGTCACCCTCTACCCACATACAGTTCTTAAAATTTGCTTCCGGAAGCGACGATGAATAATAGTTTTCAAGAATGGGCATCATTACCTTTTTTGCCTCTTCATCAAGGTAGGGATAGTCCTGTATTTCATCAGCCCGGAATATTTCAAAGTTTTCTTCTTTTTCCAGTTGCTTCAGGCACATGCTCAGCGTGATCTTTTTTTTACCGCCCCTGACCCATCTTAAAAAATATCCATAAACAAAATGAGAGTCTGCCAATTGCCTTGTTACACCGCTTTCCCAGTCTACATACAGTTCGTATTCAGGAATGGATTTTTTGCCGTAGGCTTCAAAATATTTCAGCAACCCTTTTTTAAAGGATTCAAGGGATTGGATATACTCGAT
>DATINK010000086.1:0-4699 GCA_035474355.1 Chitinophagaceae bacterium
GCTGCAAACTGGATGGCACCGATGAAAAAATTCATTTGAAAAGTACTTATGGCGGGCAGTTCACTGTTTCTCCCGATGAAAACTGGATCGCCTTCATCGATCTCTGGGAAGTGTATATAGCCGCTTTCCCCCAAACAGGCAGGACAGTGGATATCGGTAGCGGAACAAAGGATTTTCCCGTGAAGATCGTTTCGAAAGACGCGGGGATCAACCTGCATTGGTCAGGTGATAGTAAACAATTGCACTATACATTGGGTCCACAGTATTACACGATCAACCTGGAGGAACGGTTTGATTTTATTGCGAATAAACCAGACTCTCTTTTTAAGGTCCCGGAAAATGGTATCGACGTGGGTCTTGAAATAACCGCAGATAAGCCGAATGGATGGATCGCATTTACCAATGCCAGGATCATCACCATGAAAGGAAATGAGATCATTGAAAACGGAACGGTGTTAGTGGAAGACAATTTGATCAGGGCCGTGGGAAAGAATATAGCGATACCTCCCGGTGCTAAAAGAATTGATTGCAGTGGGAAAACGATCCTGCCCGGATTTATCGATGCACATGGTCATTGTGGGCATTTCCGCACGGGGCTTTTTCCCCAAAAACATTATCCCTATTATGCCAACCTTGCTTTTGGCGTAACGACTATGCATGATCCTTCCGCGAATACGGAAACGGTATTCGGTCAAAGTGAATTATTAAAGGCCGGATTGATGGTAGGCCCGAGAATATTTTCTACCGGCACCATAATATATGGAGCGGATGGTGATTTCAAGGCTGTGATCAATTCAATCGATGATGCAAGAAGCGCCTTAAGAAGGACTAAGGCATTCGGCGCCTGGTCTGTAAAAAGTTATAACCAGCCAAGGCGGGAACAGAGACAGATGATCATCCAGGCCGCCAGGGAACTGGGGATGGAAGTGGTGCCCGAAGGTGGTTCTACTTTTTTTCTTAATCTCAGCATGATATTGGACGGGCATACAACGATCGAACACAATTTACCTGTAGCACCATTATATAATGACGTGATCCAGCTCTGGAAAAACTCGACTACAGCATATACGCCTACGCTGATCGTAAATTATGCAGGCATGAGCGGGGAATATTATTGGTATCAGCATACCAACGTATGGGAGAATGAAAAACTATTGCATTTCGTACCCCGTAGCGACCTTGACACACGCAGCCGTCATCGTGAGATGATCCCGGAAGAAGAATATGAGATGGGCTATATCACCACATCCAAAAGCGCAAAAAAATTACAGGATGTAGGCGTGGTAGTAAATATGGGCGCTCATGGACAGAGAGACGGGATGGGGGCGCATTGGGAAATATGGATGATGCAGCAGGGCGGTATGAGCAACCATGAAGCGTTACAAACAGCCACGATCAACCCGGCCAAAAGTTTAGGCCTGGATAAATGGATCGGCTCGATCGAGGCAGGCAAACTGGCGGATATTATTGTTATGGATAAAAACCCGCTGGAAAATATCCGGAATACAGAAAGCATCCGTTATACGATGGTGAATGGCAGGTTGTATGATGCGGCTCAACTGAATGAAATTGGAAACTATAACAAACCAAGGACGAAATTCTATTGGGAGCTGAATAAGAATGCCAGTGGTTTATCATGGCATGATCAAACTGAAGAGGAAGGCCAGGGATGTAGTTGCGGTAAACATTAAAGTGTGAATACTACGGTCTCCGGCCGGTACTGTGTGTCATGGCAAAGTTGACAGTACCCGGATCGTTAAAAAGCTTAAGGACAAACAAGCCCAGGTTATTGCTGGGCGGAAAATACTCGTCGAAAAGTGTAAGCGTGTTCTCATTATTGGCAAAACGTTTTGCGAGATTTTTCCATATTTCAGGCCATAACAGGTCTTTTCCACTGATGAGATCTTCATTGACAGCATCAATGATAGGATCATTGACAGAACTGGAGCCCATTTTTTTGGAACCGATCACTTGAATATCCGGGTTAATGCTGGATATACTGATCGCTTTATTATAAGCACCGCAGGATCCCAGGATCGCCAACCTCACTTCCGGTGTCAGCCTTTTTATTGATTTATCTAAATGATAACTATGCCCACGATGTACCAAAATAACCGGTGCTAAAGATTGTGATCGGAGGTAGTCCATCAAACTATCCTGGGCCGCTATGTCCAATTGCTCTTTGATGTCCAGGGGAGTATTTGCGTAAATCACAAACCGGGGATCAGCAAGGGAACGAAAACTTACCCAATTCTTATTCTTCGCCACATCCCATTTGCTCTTATCGCTATGCCCCCTTACAAAGCTGTTGAATATACCCATCCCGTCTTCATCGCCGTAAAATAAGGCCAGTTCAATGATCTCCCCTTTCTCGTTTTCCAGCTCCTGGTGTTTCAACTCTTCATAATTCCCAAGTGTTGCCCATAATTTTTTTAACCCATTTTCTTCATTGACCAGGTTTAATACGTATAATAATATGCGATATAAACGTATGCCCAGGTATTGCTTCGCGGAAGTACAAGCAGCCAAATTAGCTTCGAGTTCTATCTTGATCGCATCATTGATATCATTCAAAAAACGCAGGGTTGAAAAAGAATCCCCGATATCCATGGCCTGTTCCAGTCCTTTATTTTCATCCCCGTCTATGCCGCTGATAAAACGATGGATTACATCTTTCATTCTTTCGGGGGAAAGCCTGCCTAAAAAATCAGACAATACATTATAATTAGCCGCCAGCCGTATAAATTTCCGAAGATTATCATATTGTACGATCTCAAAGAGCGAATCGGCGGTTTCATTCTTGAAATTCTCCATTAATCTTTTATATAAACCCAGGTAACTGGAAGTATACAGGTCGTCTCCGCAGCTGGTAATGATATAATATATATCCTGGGGGCGAAGGTTTTTTACAGCGGCAAAGCGGATGGATTCTGTTGCGCCGTGCAGGTCGTTAACCGGGTCAACGTAAAAATCGGTTGCCTTCTGTTTAACTCCACCTCTCAGGGGTTCTTCCAAAACAGGAGGAATATTACCCTTTCGTAAAGATCCCTGTAATGTATTCACCATCATTTGAAAATAGGGAGTCGCTTCTTTTCTTCTTTCCAGGATCTCTTCCGGGCTGATGCTTTTTTCAGCCAGTTGTACCAGGAACGGAAACAATTCTGAAGCATTCTTATCCGTGGAAAAAATTGCCATTTGCTCCAGGTAAATATTTCCTGTTTTACTGATCTTATCATGTAATCCACCCTTATTGCTTCTCAGGTAATAAAACGTTTTTTCAGGATCATGCACAGCTGCTTCCAGTAACAAAGAATCCGCATACCGGAAATGGGGATTCTTTTCCAGGAATTGCAGAATAAATTCGGGAGAAGTTACCATGCGCTTATACACCGCGATATCATCGATCACCGGGAATTCCTTGTACTGGTAAAAAGCCGTGGCCATCACCTGGCTGCACCGGGGACTCAGGGGCGCCATTACCTGTGTCAATGGATAATGATTTTGTAAGGCAGCCAATAAGATCGCATATGACTGCAGCGCAATAGGTATTTCATACAGATCGGGTGTTTGTTTATCCAGGCGTTTATTCAGCTCGCTGATAAAATATACAAGGCTCCTGCTGGCCCTTTCCGTTTCAGCTACCGGGACGAGGCTGTCAGTTCTGATCGTTGAATAAATATTATCCACCTCCGTTTCAAAATAATTGGCGAGGGAAAGAATATTTTCCGGGTCATTGGAGATGGCCCTTAGATTCCGTAGAAATATTTCTTTTTGTTCTTTTATTTTATTGCCGGCATCAAATCCTGTCTGCCCGAATAGGACAGCCGGACACAATAACAAATGAAAAGTAATTATGTAGCATTTCCCTTTTAGCATAAACATCCCCCTCCATTCGCTGGCCGTGGTTCTACTAACGCTTATTATCTTTTCAAAAACGTGCCAGATTTCAGGGTTGTGGACAGTTTACCCCATGAATGGCTGAAGCTGATGAGCAGAAAATCTTCACATTAGATTTTATTATTGAGTTTTAAAACAGTTGCCAGAAAAAAATTCCTTGAAAAGCGTGGATTTTATTACCCATTACTAAAACATTCATTGGTATGCATTTTGACCCTGCATTAACAATGAAAAAAATATTTATCACTCAAAAAATTACTTTATGAAACGACTCGCTTTATCTGTTCTGTGTACTTTATTGTTGATAACTGCCTGGTCACAGAACGAACCGGAGGTAAAAGAAAAAGGTTATTCAGTTTCCGGCGGTTTATTGGGGGCATTTAACTTCAGCAAATTCAGGGTCCCTGATAAATTCAATTCAAATATCAACTTTGACGGAAAAATGGGTTGGTCTGCCGGCGGTTGGCTGAGCTTGCCTGTTACCAGCATGCTTTCTATCGAACCGCAACTGATGTACAGTTCTTACCGGTATTTTACCAGCGATCCGACTCCTCTCCTGCTGAATGACGGAAGGATCGAATATATCTCCTTACCGGTATTACTGAAATTTCATTTGGGAAGTATGTTCGCTCTCACGGCAGGCGGACAGGCTGATTTCCTTACTTCAGTAGTAAATAATAATGGACCTGCCATCAAAGATGATTTCAGGAAAACAAGTTTTTCTTTATCCGGGGGATTGGAAATTATGCCCCATGGCAGGGTAGCCATTTTCGGGCGCTACCTTCTCGGGTTGACAAATATG
>DATINK010000087.1:0-3353 GCA_035474355.1 Chitinophagaceae bacterium
CGCGAAGAATGGACCTTTCATGATCCGGGTCTGAACGGAAACGCTGTTGATCGTCTGGGGATCGAGTCCCGGGTTTCCAAATGAGATATTCAAAGAATCATTATTGTTTACAAAAGGGTTCAGGTTCCAGATAAACGGACGTTGTAATCTTTTGCTGTAAGAAAGAACCAGTGTAAACGTGTTACTCAGTTTTGTTGTTGACTGGATATTGGGGAGGAGGGTAGTATAATCTTGTTTGACTTTGGTATTCGAGGAAACAAAATTGCCGTCAATCCCTGTATTTTCCACACGCAATCCAAGGCGGAAGGTCGTTTTCTTCACTTTGAAACTATAGGTGCTGTAAATGCTATAGACATTCTGGTCGTACTTGAAATAGTCGGTATTTCCCGGGTTTACTTTGAAATCGATTTCTGATTCATAACGGATGAGGCTCCTGAAATCAGAAGTGGCGCGGCGCAGAATGGCTTTCACACCCACTTCTATCTTTTGGTTATTCTTCATCGGCTGAATGAGGTCGGATTGGATCGTGTATTGTTTGTTTTGCGCGATGCTGGTATTATTAATGAAACGGTCATTGGTGCCGGGGTTGTCCTGGCTGCTGGTGGAAAATGTATTCGATTTCCCGATCTCAGCATTCACCCGGATGCTGAATTCCTTTTCTTTATTCTCTTTGAATTTCCGGATATAGTCGGTACCGAGACTGATATTAGGAAACTGGTTTTTATTATCCAGGTTATACAAACTCGTGGTGGGGGGATCGGAGGGGAATTCGGTTGTGATCGTCTGGTTGTTCTTCGTCCTGAAAGTGCCCCCATTAATATTACCATATGCGCTGAGAGTGTTCAGACTGTCGATCTCGTAACTGAGTTCGGCATTCCCGTTCTGCCAGAAGTTGATCATTCGCCTGTCACCCATGATCGTCCGTTTTGTATAAAAGCTGGCGATGGAGGGGATGGTCTGGCTGAAATATTTCCCATTCACGCCGGGAGTACCACCTGCGCCATAGAACATCGTAAAACCAAACTTGCCGGATTTGACGCTGAAATTCGCGTTGATATTATTCCAGCCTGAGGTTGCGGCATAAAGGTTCAGTGATCCGTTATACCCCGCTACTTTTTTCTTGGTAATGATATTGATCACGCCGCCTACACCTTCGCCGTCATATTTAGCGCCGGGAGAAGTGATCACTTCGATCTTTACGATGAGGGAACCCGGAAAGCCTTTCATGGCTTCCTTTACATTTTGTGCGAACATGGCGGTTTCCCTGCCGTTCAGTAAGACTTTAAAATTACTTTGACCGTTTACGAGGATATTATCGTCACCATCCACGCTCACGAAGGGTGTTTTTCTCAGGAGGTCGATCGCTCTTTCCGATTTGCTGGTGGGATCATTTTCCGCGTTGAATATTATTTTATCATCGGTTTGTTCGATCAACGGTTTGCGGGCATTGACTGAAACGCCGGCCAGGGTTTTACTGGCGGGTGAAAGAATGAGGTCCTTTAATTCATTTTGGGATTCGCTGACCGTTATGCTTTCACTTCTTTCGCTGAAGCCGGTATGACTGATGATCAGTTTATAGCTACCTGTATCCAGTTGATTAAAACTGAATTTCCCTTTATCGTTAGTATAAGTTGATTTAATAGCATTCACCGGGTCGGCTTGTTTGAACAGGCTCACGGTCACAAAAGCAAGTGGTTTTTGAAGGCTATCCTTCACATTACCTGAAATGGATGCTTTGTTTTGGGCAAAACCTGCCACATGTATGGCACAAAAAAGCAATAGGATTAGCAATGATCTCAGGGAGCGGCTAGACTTCATAATTTTCATTTAAGGCTGGTAAACGGTTTCGACGAAATATTTCGTAAAACTAACCACCTTACCAATCAATGACAAACCACTGGTCAAATAGGAGCCTTTTATTTGTCTGATTACTAACCGTTCATCAGGGATTCATACTGGTAGTCATTTTTAAGCAGGAATCCAGGGTTAAAACTGTGTGAACATCATATCCGGGGAAGAAAAAAACATTTTTATTGAGTTTTTTAACTACCGGGAAAATTATTGCCCGGAATAACTTGCAGAGAGGAATGAAGTGACTGGAAGAAAATCCTAATTTTGTATGCACACTATTTCAATTACAAAACTTTACGAACTCCTGTCCGGTAAGATTGGGAAGGAAAGCGCTGAAAACCTTACATCTTATATTGAGGGAAGGATTGAAGAGGAAGTAAATAATAAATCACAAATGCTAGCCACAAAACAAGATCTAGCTAACGTAAGAGAGGAACTAGCGAACGTAAAAGCTGAGATCATTAAGTGGATGTTCATTTTCTGGATTGGCCAGATTGCTGCGCTGTTTGGTATAATCTTTCTTTTCTTTAAAAAATAACCCTCTTCCCGCAGTACGAACTACGAAGTACGAAGTACGAATTCACAGTTCCGGCATTCAAATTGTATACAGCATATTGTTATTCGAAAGCTCAAAGACATTACGAAGTATTTGAAATGTTCAAATTCGTACTTCGTAGTTCGTACTTCGTACTTCTTAAGGACTTAGATATAAATTGAAACGTATAATTTCAAGATTATGCAGAATTGGCTACGTGGTCTGATCGCCGGTTATGCCGGATGGAAATGGGGTGGCGGATGTTTAGGATTTGTGGTGGTGGCTGCCATTGTCTGGTGGGCGCTGGGGCATTGTTGAGAGAACTTTCATATCCAGGCCTCCAGGCTTTGTTTTGAAATTCTTTTCGATAAAAGGAATTACCAGGATAATTATTCTGTGGGTGTAATTAACCGCATTAGGTTGATAATCTCCGAAATCCTGCTTCACCCCTTCATCAAAATAAGGAACATAATTACTTGTCCTGTTTGCGTCGCTGTATATGCCAACAATGATAATTGGCTCAATGGATTTTTTACTGATAAGCTCATCAGCCATTGCATCGGCATTTAATCCATATTTTCCAAACACAGTCTGCCCGTCATTAAAATATAACACTTTGTAATTCTTTAAAGTATCATACCCGGGAGGCAGGTAGATGGAAAGCTTATACCCTGCAACTGATTTTTCTACAACAGTGCCGTGGATCACTGGAAAAACCTGACTTTTGACTTTTACACTTGCATGAATCAGCAGGATCAACAGTAATGGGGTTTTCAGCAGTTTCATTTAGTCCCGTTAATTGTTCAGACTCTTCAGTAAGTCTTCAAACCGTTTTTTACCTGCATCATCCGCTGCTATTTTTAAACCTTTATTATAATAATTCCGGGCTGTTTCCTTTTCATTCAGGTTTTTATATGCATTACCAAGGTTTAAAAATGTACGTGAGTCGCCAGCGAATTTTTTTTCC
>DATINK010000088.1:0-4656 GCA_035474355.1 Chitinophagaceae bacterium
CATCTTTCATTATAATAATATCGTTTCCTTCCGGGAGAATAAAAAATTCCTGCAGGAGCATTTCCCCAAAAAATTAAGCGGGATACAAATGAAAAAGCTGGAAGTCTTGTACGAGCAGATGATGGAGGATGACGAACTCATGAATGAACTGGAAGAGATCATCCAGTATTCAGCAGCAGAGATGAAAAGCATCATTCATAACGGTACGGAGATCTATGAATTCGTGGAAGAAAAAATGGATATCGCCCCTGTCGGGCTGGTTCCCCTTGATACCCAGGAAGGCTATTTCTTTCTCCGCATCGGGAATCATAAAATCACCCGGGTTTACCAATACCGGCTTTCTATATTTGAAAAACACGATGAAAAGTACCGGAGCATCAGGACGGCTTATATTGACGGCTGGGAACACAATCTTTCCAATACCTACGAGAATATTAAATCTGAATTGATCAGGCATCGTCAACAACTTCCGAATCCTGCGGTCTATTCAATTGAAAGTCGTTTGAGTTTTCCTATTGATGAAACTCTGCTACCTGTTGCAAAAAGAAGGCTTGTGAAGTATATCACTTTAGCGGCTTAATATAAAAAGAACAGTCTTTATTATTCGATTGTCGTATAGCAACGCAGAGACCGCAGAGAACCGCAATGGCCGCTGAGAATCTCCGAATTATTGTAATCTCAATTCAAAATCTAAAATTTAGAATTTAAAATTATCTATCTAGTCCCCAATCCTTCCCTTTCCTTACAGCCGGCACACCCTCCGTGATCCATTTGGTAGGCGCTGCACCTTTTAATATCCAGTCAAAGAATTGCTGCATCCGGATGGCATAGTCGCGCATATCCTGTCGCTGTGTGAGCCCATGTCCCTGCCCGTTATAATTGAACATCCATACCTTTTTGCCCAATCTGCGCATGGCTGTGAACAATTCAATTCCCTGGTACCAGGGAACAGCTCCATCGGCATCATTGGACATGATGACCATGGGTGTTTTGACTTTATCCAGGTGAAACAGTGGAGAATTTTCAAGATATAAGGGCAATTTTTCCCAAAGCGTTCCCCCGATGCGGCTCTGGGTTTTTTCATACTGGAACTGGCGACTGACACCACTTTCCCAGCGTATACCGCCATAAGCACTGGTCATATTCGCCACGGGAGCACCGGCCCAGGCGGCTTTGAACATATTGGTCATCGTAACCAGCTGCGCAACCTGGTATCCACCCCAGCTATGTCCCTGTATGGCGATATTGTCTTTGTCTACAAATCCTTTTTTGATCAGGCTGGCAACACCACTGACAATATAATTGTAGGCACTCTTGCCCGGGTGGCCGACTGTATAATCGATACTGGGCACAAAGATCAGGTAACCCCGGCTGACAAAAAATGAGATATTGATCGCACTCCGGATAGGCGCGGGAGGTATGTAATTATTAAGCGAGTTATCGAGGTCCTCATAGAAATAACAGATCATCGGGTATTTTTTCCGCGGATTGAAACTCTCGGGTTTATATAATACACCTTTTGCATCCTTTCCATTAAATGATTTCCAGTACACCAATTCGTTGGACCCCCAGGAATAATCTTTTTGCTGCGGGTTGATGGCAGACAACTTTATTTCAGTTGCCAGGTAAAAATCGGGGAAGGTTCGATGTGTAACTTCGTAAGCGGGACGGGTTTCAAAAAAATAAAGGTCGGGTGGCTGCCGGAAATTTTCTTTGGTAAGTATCAAGTCAGAAGGGGTACCATACATTGATTTTGCCTGGCCAATTTGCCCTATTGAATAATTATTTCCATCCAGCTTTATTTCCGTATTTCTTTTACTATCCAGTTCAACGATTGCCAGTCCCAGGTCTTTGTTATTATCATTAAGATTACGGAACAATAACTGATCGCCGGAACGGAAATATCTTTTTTCAGGATCCAGTTGTACATACCTAAAGATGTTCTTTGATTTCCTGGCGGTATTGAATATTTCCGTGACCTGATTTTTCTCATCGACTCCTATTTTCCAGGTTCCATACCTGTCATATACATACACAGCTGAATCCCCTTCCTGCCAGCCCATTACTCCATAATTAGTGGGCAGGTCCGGCGAATCCCATTCTTCGTCGTACAGTAAAACTTTGATCTTCTGGCTGATATTCCTTGCCTGGCTGCCATCCCAGGCAAAATAATTCTTCGCATTGCGGTCATACCATAATATATACTTCCCGTTTGGAGAGGGATAAGCCTGCCCGTAGAGATCTTGTTTTACCAGTTTCTTATCTCCTGATTTTACGTCAATGGAATAAATATCCTTTTTGGTGTTCCCCAGCCATTGGCTTTCTATACGTTTACCAAAATCAGTAACGCCTATGAATGTATCTCCATCTCCTTCATTCGTTTGGATCACCTGGGGAATTTCCCGGCTCCCCAGTTGTTTTACGGCCCTATCCTTCAGGTCATACACGGCAAGAAAATTTTGTTGCAGGTCATTCCTTAAACGATTCGGAAATGTTTGAACGGTCTGGAGATAATCATCATTGTAATGCCAGATATCTACTTTGGGCAAGTCAATTTCTATAATACTTGTATCCCTGGGCGGACGAACGGGTTCTGTTCCAAAAAATAATCGTTGACCACTTTTGCTAAAACCCAGGTTCCCAAATTCACTAATGCTCATCCCCAGTTGCATACCTACTGAAAAACGGTCGACCAGCATATTCGCGCTGTCCATTCCTGCCTTATAATACCATAAGCGATAGAATTTCTGCAGGTCTTTGGGTTTGCCATCCCTTTCCGCTACAAATGCCACCTGCAAGCCTTCGTCGTCCATCGCAAAATTTTTAAAATCATTTCCGCCCCGGCTGAGTGTATCTGCATGTGCGCTGGCAAGATCATAATAAATAATGGCGGCCTTACTGAGAGAATCCTTTGGATTCCTGGCCAATTCAAGTAAAAGTTTATTGCCAGGTTTACTGAAATAATATTCCAGGACATTCCTGAATGTTTTTTCAGTCCCGGTAGATAACTGTCTTACGATAAGATCAGTCCCTGCATCAATAGGGCCGGAACTTGTTTCGTCATCATCAGCATCTTCCTCTCCCTCTTCTCCATCATCTTTATTTTTCTTTTTCTTTCCTTTCTTCCCCTCCTCCTCATTGACCGGGATACTGCGGATATAGTTCTCAAGTGAATCCACGATACGCGTAAGGCTATCGATCTTTTTATTATTTACCTGGGGATCTGGTGTTTTTGCCCTGGAACCGGAAGAAGTTTCAACAGGCTTCTCTGATTGATAAGCTACCCAACCTGCTCCTTTCTGTGGCGTTTTATATGACTTGACTCTCGCCAGCTTCCAGGTTCCTTCTTTACCTAATTCTATGATACCCATGGAATCTTTGGGGAATTCATCCGTTTTCTTTTTTTTGATCCTGGCATCCCTTGTGTCTTTGTAGAATGGCTTGATCTTAAAGACCACATAACGGCTGTCCTCAGTGATCACTGCATTATATCCTCTCGGAACAGATCTTTTATATTCACCGGTACTGCTTTTTATGATCAATTCATTATCCCCTTCCTGGGGATCGATCGTATAGACAACCCAGGCGCCATCCGGACTGATCATCCTTTCCCCGATCCTTTGCCAGCCATCATATACAGAATGGTCAAGCGGTTTTTTCTGGGCATGGACTGACCCATACATAAAAAGGAAGCTGATCGGAATAAGGACTTTTTTCATAACGATGGTATGAAGAATAAAGTTAAAGGTGAATTGCCGGATGGGCTCATTGTTTTTTACCAACGATCAACCCATATTGCCAAAGGCCTTTTTTAGCCGCCCGGTACTGGTATTTACAGGCTTTGATATTTTTTTTCTGCATGGCTGTAGCGTGGTTGGAAAAACTGATCGTCTTCCAGGCCAGGTAAAGACTGGCCAGGTAATAAAAGCGATGATGTCTCCGGGAAGAATGCTTTGTAAACTGTGAAATATCCCTGTATGCAGAATCGCTGAATCCCGCTTCCCGCATATATTCTCCAAAAGCACCTGCTGTTTCAAGATAATTTACCTGCCAGCCATCCAGCCATTGCCGGATCAGCGGGTGCTGGTTATTTCCGGGCTCACTGATAAATCCATCTGCCACTACCAGCCGGCCACCCGGCTTTAATAACCTGTATGCTTCCTTTACAAATTGTTTTTTATTATCGGCATAGCAAATACTTTCACAACCCCAGACGATATCAAAACTTGCATCCGGAAAATCAGTTGCACTATAATCCATGATCGTAAAATCAAGAATATTTTCCAGGTTTTTTTTCTTTGCATTCAAACGGGCTTGTCCCACCTGCCTTTCACTAAGCGTGATCCCTGTAACCCGGCAATTTAATTTTTCTGCAAGGAAAATGCTGCTGCCACCCACCCCGCAACCTGCGTCCAATACCCTTTCCCCGCTTTTGATATGGGCAGCTTCGATCATCACCTCGTTCATTCGGAGCAATGACTGGGGAAAACTGTGCACTTTCTCATCCCAGTAGCCAAAATGAATAGAAAGACTCCTGTCGAGGTCCCATGCATCTTTATATGCATTCTCACTATCCTGGTAATAGCGACTGATTCTATCGTGGTATTCATTCACCGCCATGGATAATTATTTTTCTTTCCCTATTCACCAGCATGA
>DATINK010000089.1:0-1612 GCA_035474355.1 Chitinophagaceae bacterium
ATTCCCGGTAGATTCAAATAGATCATTCAACCAACCCTGTGGATATTCCACATAGATCTTTCTTATTGTACCCAGTTTACCCGCGGCAACCTGTTGCCTGGCTTCTTTCAGCATCGGGTAGCCGGTATAAGTATGCGTGAGGCAAAAGTGTTTTTTGGATGCAGCAAGTATTGCTTGCAATTGTAATGCTTCTTTCAGGTCAAAAGTCATGGGTTTATCGAGCACTACATGAAATCCATTTTCCAGGGCCTGCCTGGCGGGTTCGAAATGCAGGTGGTTGGGGGTGACAATACTCACAAAATCCATACGCTCATTGAAAGGAACTGCGGCTTCCTTTTTAAACATCTCGTCATAGGACTTATAAACTCTTTCTTTAGGCAGGTACAATGATTCCCCGTATTGAAAAGATTTATCCGGGTCGCTGCTGAAAGCGCCACAAACCAATTCAATTTCCCCATCCATGATGGCAGCTTTACGATGGATAGCACCGATAAAAGCGCCAGGGCCCCCACCTACCATTCCCATTCTTAGTTTGCGTTGTAACATATTAGTGAAGCTTTAAGCTGTAAGCTATACGCTTTAAGTTGTGATTGGATATGCTAAACTAATGGCTTATAGCTTATGGCTAATAGCTGTTTTAAAAATAGTACATTTAATTTTCAATCAATTTTTCAAAAATAATGCTATGCCATTACTGTCTGGAGTCTCGGGAAATGTAAAGCGGAATCAATTATTTGTCGCGAGTTGCCTGGCTTTGCTGGTAACTTCTTTGTCATTTGGTATCCGTGCCGGGATACTGGATCGCCTGGGTTCTCAATTCAGCCTTGACAAAGCCGGATTAGCTACGATAACTTCTACTGCTTTCTGGGGATTTCCTATTGCCGTGATCATCGGGGGAATGCTGGTAGATATTATTGGCATGAAGCGGCTGCTCCTCATTGCATTTCTTTTTCACACCGCAGGTATCCTCATCACTGTATTTGCAGGGAAATTCGGAAATCCATTCTGGTCACTTTTCATATCCACTCTTTGTATCGGCATCGCGAATGGAACCGTGGAAGCTGCCTGTAATCCTCTTGTTGCCTCATTATACCCAGATAACAAGACTACGAAACTGAATCATTTCCATCTTTGGTTTCCCGGTGGAATAGTGATCGGAACACTGCTGGTCTATGGACTCGATAAATGGCTGGGTACAGCTGATTGGGTATGGCAGGTCGAAGTTGCCCTCATGATCATCCCTGCTATTATATATGGAGTCCTTTTCGCCCGGCAAAAGTTTCCGCCTACTGAGCGGGTCTCTAGTGGCGTTTCTTCAAAAGAAATGTACCGATCCTTACTGAATCCTCTTTTCTTCTTTATGATCGTTTGTATGATCGGCACAGCCGTTACAGAATTATTTACAGGTCAATGGATCCAGGTCTTATTAAATAATATTACAAAAGATTCCATCCTGGTGCTTACCGTAACGACGGGCGTGATGGTCATTGGCCGGGGGTTGGCAGGTCCGGTTGTACATCGCTTGTCGCCTGCAGGTGTGTTGCTGGGATCCGCCATTTTTTCTGCATTAGGCCTTTACCTGTTGGGACATATTTCTGGTAACATGCTTTTT
>DATINK010000090.1:0-1978 GCA_035474355.1 Chitinophagaceae bacterium
CGGGCTATCGCTGGGGATTAAATTATGGTACGGGGACAAATGCCATCATCGGTTTGAGAACAACATTTTCTTTCAACAAGGATAAAAAAGGAAATACCTATTCTATGTTCATCCCGAGTGTGGAGTTCGGGTCTCACTTCACTTTTAATAAATACGCCAAGGGCGGATATTTCACCCCCTCTGTTGGACTTGCCTATCCATTTACGATGAGTGGAGGATCCCAGACAGATGCGGATCATAAAGGAATTGAATTCAATACCCGGCTGGGACTGGGATACAGATTTTAGATTCAGCCCCCTGGAACCTTGGAAATGTCCTGGTTCTCTTTCCTGTTAAAAAATAAATACATCGGCACACCGGTTAATATCAGCACCAAACCGATGACTGCATCTTTGGTCTGTGTATAGAATGTATTGATCAATAATCCTGCACTAAACAAAACGAAAATCGCAGGAACAAAAGGATAACCCCAAACTTTATAAGGCCTGTTGGCATTGGGCATTTTCCGGCGCAGGATAAATACGCCGACGGTTGTTGCTCCATAGTAAATAAATACTGCAAAAATGATCCTGTCGGTGAGTTGGTCGAAAGTCCCGGACAAAACAAGTAAACAGGCCCAGGCACCCTGGTATAATAAAGAGTTTGCAGGGACATTCGATCCATTGAGCTTTGCGACCCGGGGAAAGAATAATTTTTCTTTAGCCATTGCATAATAGATCCTGCTGCTGGTTAGTATCGTGGCATTCGTACAGCCAAGTGTGGTAACCGCGATCAATGCAGAAATAAATATCGCCCCATAGTTTCCCCAAAAACTACGAACCGCTTCCACTGCAGTTATTTTATTGCCGGCTTTAAAGATCTGTTCAATGTTTTCAACCGGGAGCAACGATAAATAAGCCGTATTGACCAGCAGGTAGGTAGCAATGATGATCAATACCCCGATCGTAATGCCTTTTGGAATATTCTTATTTGCATCTTTGATCTCTCCTCCCACATATCCAATCGAAGCCCAGCCCTGGTAGGCCCAAAACGCGGCAAGCATGGCCGTAAACACAGCACTGAATGATACCGAAGAGCCATCAGATGTTTTCATGGTGAATGCCCGGCTGATATCCGCATGCCCGTTGGTGAGTCCAAAAGCAATGATGATAAAGATCCCAGTGAATACCAGTAATAATATACCTGAACTCACCCCGGCGCCGGTTTTTACACCGCGGCTATTGACCCAGGTTAGTACAACAATCAACAGGATGGCAGTTAGTTTTATATTGAAGTCCTGGAATGGATAAAACCCTCCCGGGATTTTCACATCACTCCAGGATGCAAGCACGGGTGGTAAATGAATGATACTGTTCAGGGATTCAGCAAATACATAAGACAAGGCAGAGATCGCAGCGGTTTGGATCACCGCAAATAATGACCACCCGAAAAGAAATGAAAAGAAACGATTATATATTTTTTTATAATACACATATTCTCCGCCGGTATCAGCCAGCAACCCTGCAATTTCTGCATTACACAAAGCCCCAAATAGAGTAATGACGCCGCCCAGCACCCAACAGATCAACACCCAACCAGGAGAATGAAGCGCGTCTGTCATCGGCGCTACTTTCTTATATACGCCCGAACCAATGATATTGCCTATCACGACGACGATAACAAGTTTTATTCCCAGCGAACGGTTCAACTGCCTGATTACATTCATAAAAACTATTTTACTGATGAACTAGATCCCTAAATCTCGATACCTACTACTTTGCCGGGAAGGCGGGAAGACGGGAAGAATACTTTGAAGCTCAAACTAATTTGTAGACGGTAAGGAGGGCTGTCTTCCCGTCTCCGATCTTTGGTTCATTTCGAGCTATAACTTTCCGCCTTACCGACTTCCCGGCTGTTTTTATTTAATTCCGGGCCGGAAGATCATATTATAAAGCTGAAGGAGTGCAGCTAATATAAAAACGATTCCCATGAACCTGTT
>DATINK010000091.1:0-4747 GCA_035474355.1 Chitinophagaceae bacterium
AGCAGGCAGAAGATCATTTCCTGCATTTTGCTCCCATGTTCGAGATCGGAAATGAAGTTGATTTTATATTGAGTGAAGTGAAACGCCTGCGCATGCGCTATCCGAAGATCATGATCGCGCCGATGATCTACCTGGTAGAAGAGAATAAACTTTATTTAATTCGTGAAGATTAATATGACAATCGTAATTCGTAAATCGTAATTCGTAATTCGTTAACATGCCCAGAAAAGCGCCTAAAAATGTATCAGATTATTTTAGATCAATACCGCCCGGCTCAAAGACCGGCATGAAGAAATTAAGAGCGAATATCAAAAAAGTATTTCCTGAAGGGGAAGAAACCATCAGTTATCAGATCCCCACGATCAAATACAAAGGCAAGATGCTGATGGCTTATGCAGCATTTACCAAACACTATAGCTTATTTCCTGTCAATAAACTGATCAAAAAAGCTTTGAGCGAAGAGTTGAAGAAATACCGGGTAAAAGGTTTTACACTCCAGGTTGGGTTTGACCAGGTGCTGCCCGCCAGTTTTTTGAAAAAGATCATTCGGATCAGGAAATGGGAGATCGATGAGAAGGAAATGCTGAAAAAGAGATAAATATTAGATGTTAAATGCTAAATGAATTGATCGCAAAGGCAAGGATCAATATTAATGTCCCCATTAAAAAAGTTTGGGAGGCACTCGTCAACCCTGCTTTGATCAAACAGTATATGTTTGGTACTAACGTAGCATCCAAATGGAAAAAAGGAAGCGCCATCACCTGGCAGGGAGAATGGGAAGGGAAAAAGTATGAAGACAAAGGCACTATTCTCCTGGTTAAGAAAGAAAACAAACTCCAGTACACCCATTTTAGCCCCCTATCAGGAAAGCCTGATATACCTGAAAATTACAACACAGTAACTGTCGAAACATTTCCCTACCGGGAAGGAACCTCTGTCATTATCAGCCAGGATAATAACCCTACTGAAGAAGCTAAACTGCATTCTGAAAAAAACTGGAGGTTTGTATTAGAAGGGATGAAAAAAATGCTGGAGCAAAAGGAATAATACTAACTCAAATGTGCTTTCTTTATTTAAAATTTAGCATTAAACATTTAACATCCAACATCACTCTCCCCAGATATTATCTTTTCCTTCAAGCCACAGATTGACCTGGTCCGTCGTCACGGATTTAGGTCTTTCAAGTGGATAACCCAGTGCGCGATCCCAGCACAAACTTGCCAATACACCCAATGAACGGCTGACGGCAAATAAGACCGTATAGAATTCATATTCACGCATGCCATAATGCACGAGTAAAGCACCACTGTGGGCATCTACATTTGGCCAGGGGTTCTTGATCTTACCCATCGATTGAAGTATCGGGGGAACAGTTTCATAGATATTCCATACCGTTTGTACCAATGGGTCATCGGGCATATGTTTCTTCCCGAATTCCATTTGTGCTTCGAAACGTGGGTCGGTCTTGCGTAAGACTGCATGCCCATAACCCGGAACTACTTTTCCTTCACTCAATGTACGCTTGACATATTCTGCGATCTGTTCTTTTGAAGGGAGTTCGGTTTTTAATTCTTCCTGTAATTCAAAGATCCATTTGATCACTTCCTGGTTGGCCAATCCATGCAGGGGGCCTGCCAGTCCATTCATGCCGGAAGCATAGCTGAGATAGGGATCGCTTAATGCAGATCCGACCAGGTGCGTGGTATGGGCAGATACATTTCCGCCTTCATGATCGGCGTGAATGGTCATATACAAACGCATCAGTTCTTTAAAACTTTCATCCTCGAAGCCCATCATGTGGGCGAAGTTCCCCGCCCAATCAAGCAAACCATTGGGTTGTATATGATCCCCTTTCTTGTATTTCCTGCGATAGATATAAGCCGCCACCCGGGGAAGCCTGGCGATCAGGTCCATCGCGTCATCAAATACCGCTTCCCAATAATCTTTTTTGTTCATGCCCGCCGCATACTTTTTTGCAAACTGCGATTCAGTTTGCAGCGCCATCACCGCTACTACAAACTGTGTCATCGGGTGTGTATTGACGGGCAAAGCCTCGATCGTTGCAAAAACATGGTTGGGCACATGGCTTCTTCTTTGCCAGACAGAAGTCAAATGGTGAGCATCATCATCAGTAGGCAGTTCTCCCACCAGCATCAGGTAGAATAATCCTTCGGGAAGAGGTTCGGATCCTCCCGGGGATTTGGTGAGTTTTTGCCTGAGTTCGGGAATGGAATAACCCCGGAACCGTATGCCTTCCTGTGCGTCGAGCAATGAAGTTTCAGTAACCAGTCCTGTCATTCCCCGCATACCCTGGTAAACCTGGGAAAGCTGTACCTCTCCAATGACTTTATTGCCGTGTTCCTTTAAAAGTTCTTTGATATGCAAGGCTACTGCATCTGCTTTCGTTTTGAACCTGTCCTTGATAATACCCATAATCTGATTTAAATTCCAAATACCCAGATCCCAAATTCCAGGGACTAATATTTGTGATTTGTGATTTGGCTATTTGTAATTTGTGAAGTTAGTTAATGCGCGTTTTCAGAACAAAAAATCAAGACTTATTTCGGCGTGCGCCGATAGATCCACCAGGCGAGTGCCGCAAATATGAGATTGGGAAACCAGGCAGCCAGGATGGGTGGGAAATTGCCCTTGGTGGCGAATACCGTGGAGAAACGGTCAGATAATATAAATACGGCAGCGATCAGAATACCCATGGCCAGGTGTATGCCGCTGCCACCCCTTGTTTTCCGGCTGGCAATGATCGCTCCAATCATGGTTAGTAATAAAACTGTGCAGGGTGTGGCCGTTCGCCGGAATCGTTCAACCTTCAGTGCAGCCAGCCCCTCTGTTCCCCTCATTTCATTTTGACGGATCAGGTGCGTCAATGCAGGCGTGGTCAGCCTGTCCTTCAGGTATTCGTCCTTTTTCAGATCCGAAGGCTCCAGGTTAACATCCAGCGTATACCTCGCGAATTGACTTAGTCTTTCTCCCATGCTATCGATCTTTCTTTCCACTACATTCTGCAATTGCCATTTGTGCGCGGCCGAATCCCAGCGGAATGAAGTAGCTCTTAAATTATAAATGACTCTTCCCTCATGAATTCGTTGCAGAAAAAAACCCTGGGCGATCTTAGCAACCGGATCATATTGTTTGATGGCAACAAATGAATTCGAATCGATCCTGAAATAAAAACAACCAAAACAATTCCCGAAATAACGGTTCTTCGTGGGATCCCTGTTATCGATATAGCGGGACTGAAAATCTCCGCGGATGGCATTGGCCCTGGGTATCCAATACCGGTCTCCCAGCCATAGTGCCCCTGCGAGTAAAAGCCCGCCGGTAAAATAAGGCCGCAGCATTCTTTTATAACTGGTGCCGCTGGCCAGGATGGCAATGATCTCGGAACGGGTAGCCATCCGGCTGGTAAAGAAGATCACGGAAATAAAAGCAAAAAGAGGAAATAAGAGTCCCCATATATAAGGTATGAAACCGATAAAATATTTAGTGAAGACCTGCCGGACGGTGAATCCCGAAGCCAGGAGGTTGTCGAGTTTTTCACTGGAATCAATGACCACCGCCACGGCTGTAAAGAGTACCAGGCAAAAGAAAAAAGTAAGCAGGAATTTTTTCAATATGTACCAATCGATCTTGCGCATGTCCCGGTTTGATCTTTTAAAAATAATCGAAAAAATGTTGGCGTTTCGTGAAATGAAAGCCGCTTAGAGCCTTTGTTTGACTTGTTCGGCCATTTCCTGTTTCCAGGCATTGAATTGCCCCGCCTGGATCTTTTCACGTGATTGAGTCATCAGCCAGTGGTAAAATGAAAGATTGTGGATGCTGGCCAGCGTGAGTCCGAGAATTTCTTTTGATTTCATCAGGTGCCGGAGATAGGACTTGCTGTAATAATTACTGATCCCATTATCCAATTCTTCGTCCAGCATGGAATGATCTTTTTCCCATTTTTTATTGTCAATATTGATCACCCCTTTCGAAGTAAATAACATGGCATTTCTGCCATTCCGTGTCGGCATCACGCAATCAAACATATCCACGCCCAGGGAAATGCATTCCAGCATATTCCAGGGTGTACCCACTCCCATCAGGTAACGGGGTTTGTCGGCAGGAAGCTGATCGCAGCATAGCCCTGTGAACTCATACATTTTTTCTTCGGGTTCTCCCACGCTTAACCCCCCGATCGCATTACCCGCTGCATTTTTGGAAGCAATGTATTGACAGCTGGCAATCCTGAGATCGGGGTGAATACCGCCTTGTACAATGGGAAAAAGGTTTTGCGTGTAACCATATTTATCCTGTGTGGCGTCAATATGTTTGATGCAGCGGTCCAGCCAGCGATGCGTTAGTTCCATGGAAGTTTTGGCATAGCCATATTCACTTCCCCCGGGAGGACATTCATCGAAAGCCATGATGATATCCGCCCCGATACTTCTTTGGATCCCGATCACTTTTTCCGGCGTGAATAAATGACTGGATCCGTCGATATGGCTTTGGAAAGTAACTCCCTCTTCTTTGATCTTTCGCGTTCCTGATAATGAAAAAACCTGGAAGCCCCCGCTATCGGTGAGAATAGGTTTGTTCCAGTTCATAAAACGGTGCAATCCCCCGGCATCTTCCAATACCTCGGGACCGGGACGCAGGTATAAAAGATACGTATTCCCGAGAATGATCTGGGCCTTTACTTCTTTCTCGAGTTGTTGTTGGGTGAGTGCTTTTACACTTCCGGCCGTCC
>DATINK010000092.1:0-19172 GCA_035474355.1 Chitinophagaceae bacterium
AATGGCAGGGAAAGCGATACGGCATAATCCACTGACACTGTTCTCACCGAAAACCCTGCACAAATACCTTTTTTGCAAATTTGGTCATTCACGTTTCTATAAGGGGTTAAAAACGTTGTTTGGAGTAAAAACCAAAGTCGAATTGTCCGGATAAAATAGTCCTTATCTACATGAATTCGTTCCCACCTGTTTCATTGGTCATTCCTGTGTTTAACGAAAGCAAGACCATGGAAGCGCTTATCCAAACGATACTTGCACAAAGCCTTCCACCCAATGAGATCATCCTGGTGGATGGAGGCTCTGAAGATAATACGGTGAAATTGACAAGGGAATTGACGGCAGGTGACAACCGGTTTCAAATCATAGAATCAAAAAGAGCTATGCCTGGCGAAGGAAGGAACCTGGGGATGGGAAAAGTAAAAAATGATTGGGTTGCTTTTACAGATGCAGGGATCAGTCTTGATCCCCATTGGCTTGAAAAGCTCGTCAACAAGGCAAAAGAAGACCCGGGAATTTCTATCGTATATGGCAACTATGCTCCACAGATAAGGAGTTTTTTTGAAAAATGTGCATTGATCGCCTATGTCCCTCCGCAAAGACCCGGGCAGATCCGTAATAAGACAATTGTTTCTTGTCTTTTAAAGAAAGAAATCTGGGAAAAAACCGGTGGTTTTCCTGACTGGCGGGCTACCGAAGATCTTGTATTCATGGAGAAAGCAGAGCAATTGGGATATAAGTTTGGATTTGCCCCGGGTGCCATCGCTCATTGGCAGCTACGTCCCGGTCTTCGTTCCACATTTGAAAAATTTGATCTCTATTCAAAATATAATGTGTGGGCAGGCCGGCAAGCTTACTGGCATTATGGTATTGCCAGGCAATATATATTGATGCTTGTTTTCATCGGCCTGGGGATCTATCAGCATTGGCTTTGGTTTTTAGTCTTACCGCTTTGGATGATCGCAAGGGTGGTTAAGCGCATTTATATGCATCGTTCAGAATTTGGAATTGCGCATCTGTTCAACCCGGCGTTTGTAGTGATGGTGATGTTGATTACACTAACCATCGACATGGCAACATTTTCGGGATGGATAAAAGCTATATTTCGAAAGAACCCGGTTCGTTCATCCCGCAACTCCATAGCGTTATAAATTCGGAGCAGACCTCATTGATGGAAAACCATGACCCAGTACAAATAGTTAAAACAAAAAATGTTTTTGTTACCCGGTCTTTACTCGTCAGGAAATTCAGCGGCATTGTAGATGCCTGCCTTTTTCCATCAATGGAGAGGAAGACCCGGAAAAAGCTCAGCCTCTATAGTGCCCTCTCACTTTTTAAGCATCGGCTCAGGTTTTGGAAGAACGAAGACTATTATTTTGTTTTTAATGTTTGGGCAACCGGATACTACCACTGGATCACAGAAGTAGCTATTAAATTCGTATTGTTCGAACGGGAATTACAAAGCGGTGTCATTATTATTCCCGAAAACTGCCCTCATTTTATCAGTGAGTTCCTTTTGATAATGGGTATTTCCAATACCCGTCAAATGAAGGGAAACTGCTATATTAAAAAATTGAACATTATTACGAACCCCGTATCGGGCCATCCTGACCCGGCTCACCTGGAAGCTTTTCGCTCCCGGGTTTTATTGGAAGTAAAGGAAGATGGAAAGAAATTTTAAAAAATTTATGTAAGCCGGAGAAAAGCAAATCAACGGAAAGTGTTAAATGAAGACCAGGTTACTGAAAAATTGAAGGCAGGGGGATATTATATTGCGGAGCTGGAAAAATTGCCCTGGGCTGAGCAGGTGAATATCTTCAGGCACTGCCGTAAGCTGGTAGCTGTTCATGGTGCGGGACTTTCCAACGCTTTATTTATGCCCAGGGGTTCAGCAATGATTGAGATATATCCAAAGAGCCGGGGAGATGAACCGGGTACCAACCCCTGTTACCAAACCTTATGCGGAGACCTTGGTCATCATCACGTCTATTTATTTGCAGCCCGGGAAAAGCCCGATTCAAAACCTGATTTTCACAGTGATAATATGGTGGTAGACCTGGCTGGTCTTGATGCCCTTGTAAGGTGATATCGTATTTCCCCAACACATTCATCGGGAGTTTACGAATATAGGTTAAGGAGTTCTTCCCGAATTTTCAGAATCGCCAATAGGTTAGTCTTTTATGGGTTTGCGGATATATATATTTGAGTTGTCATCCAAATCCAATACCCGGAAAAAGCCAATCCGTGAAAAAACTGTTTTTTGTCCTTCAGTTTACCCTCTTCCTGCTGTTCAATTTTTTCCTGTTAATAACGGCATACCAGCTTTTGAGCGCTCCAGGCGCCATGAAGCGATTGGGATATAATGAGCCGAAATATAATAATAAAGAAGATTACGACCCGGCATTATCCAGGCTGAATACGATCAATAAGGTCTCTGCGTATTGTGACAGCCTCTATGCTGAAAAGACGTATACAGATAACACGATAAAATTTGAAGAGTCATACCCGATCTTAGCCGCCAACGTAGTCAGGCAAAGATTCTATCACGGGTACTCCTTATACGGCTTCAGTAATAATTTCATGGCCATGATGCTGGAACACATTTCTACAGAAGGCTTAAGTGCGATCGTGATACCGGATGACATACTGGAATATCCTTACGCAGCATGCAGCCAGCAATCCATCGTATTGATGGAAATATTGAAACGCAAAGGCTTCTCAAGCCGCAAAGTGGGATTCAAAGGAAAAAAAGGCGGCCATTTCTGTTACGAAGTATATTACAACGGGGCCTGGCATTTTTATGATACTGATATGGAGCCTGATGTGGCAGTGCTGAATGCTTATAATCACCCGGGGATAGATTATCTCTCGCGCAATCCCAATATATTATTAGCAGCCTATCACCAGTATCCAAAAGAGACAGTACTGGATATATTCACGCATTATTCCTATGGCAAAGTGAATACTTTTGCCGCCCCGCGGGCGATCATCTTTCAAAAGATCACGAAAGTCCTTTCCTATTTTACATGGTTATTATTTCTACTCTTATTCATATTCGCAAGGAGAAAATACCTCCGGTACAGCCGTCAACATGTGCGGAATAACAGGATTCATTTCCCCCGTCTTCAGCCGGGAACAGCTTCAATCTATTACCCAAACTATTCAGCATAGGGGACCCGACGGAGAAGGGTATTTCTATGATGAGCCAGGAACCTATGCCATTGGCCTGGGTCATCGTCGTTTGGCTATTATCGACCTGAGTGATGGCGGGAAACAACCAAGGACCAGTCATGATGGTCGATACGTGGTGATATTTAACGGAGAGATGTTTAATTACGAGGAACTCCGGAACGAAAAACTGAAAGGTATTACCTGGCAATCCAGCAGTGACACAGAAGTTTTTCTTGAGTGTTTTGCAAAATATGGATTCGATTGTTTTCCCTGGTACAACGGGCAGTTTGCCATGGCTATCTGGGATAAGCAGGAGAAGCAACTCATACTCCTGAGAGACCAGGTGGGTATAAAACCGTTGTATTATTATCATAAGGAGGATACCATGGTCTTTGCTTCAGAATTAAAGGCGATTAAAGCGATCATTCCTTCTCTTGAAATTAATCGCGAAATTATTCCTGCCTTCCTGCACCTGGGATATATTCCGCATCCCCACACGATCTATAAAGACATAAAAAAAGTAGCAGCCGGCTCCTATCTCCTGGCGAAAATGACAGGGGAAAGACAACTTACCATACAATCACATAGTTATTGGAAGGTCGGCGATAAGATCCGACCCGAAACACTGAGTGATGAAACCCTGGCTAAAAAAGAACTAACATCTTTACTTTCAGATGCAGTAAAAAAACAACTCATCAGCGATGTACCCATCGGGACATTCCTGAGTGGGGGAACCGATAGCAGCCTGGTAACCGCATTGGCTGTCAAAACTTCTTCCCAAAAAGTAAAGACGTTCAGCATCGCCGTCACCGATGGCAAAGTCAATGAAGCACCCTTTGCTGCTGCCGTGGCCAAACACCTGGGTACTGAACATTTTGAATTGCCGATCAGCCAAAAGGAAATGCTGGATATGGTGCCGGATTTCCTGCAGGTGTATGACGAACCATTTTGCGACGCTTCCGCTTTTCCCACCATGATGGTCAGCAAACTGGCGCGTAAATATGTTACGGTTGCTTTGAGTGGCGATGGGGGAGATGAATTATTCTGGGGATATAACAGTTATCTATGGGCGAAAAGATTAAATAATCCATTCTTCAAAGCAGCAGCTCCGGCTATACATTTCAGCAGCCAATTCCTCAATAGCCGTTATAAAAGAGCGGGCAGGATGTTTGAAAAGCATGGCCGGGAAAATTTCAAAACGCACCTCTTCAGCCAGGATCAATCTTATTTTTCGGAACAGGACCTGGAAAAAATACTGGTGAAACCTGCATTTGATTTTTCCTGCCTGAATTATCAGTTCACCGGAAGAAAGCTGGATATCAGGGAATCGGTTAGTTTCTGGGATATTGAAAATTACCTGAAAGACGACTTACTGGTGAAAGTTGACCGGGCCAGTATGAAATATAGCCTGGAGACAAGAGTCCCCTTGCTGGATTACCGCGTAGTTGAATTCGCATTGAATCTTTCCCCGTCCCTGAAGATCAATAATCATGGCATTATGAAATACCTGCTGAAACAGGTATTATATGATCATGTTCCTGAAAAATTGCTGGACCGGCCCAAATGGGGGTTCAATATCCCGCTTGTAAAATGGTTAAAAACAGACCTGAAATGGATGGCTGATAAATACTGTTCGAAAGACATGATTGAAAGTGAAAGTATCGTCAAATACGAACATGTTGAATCATTACTTAAGAAATATTATGCAGGGAAGCATGATTATCTATATCACCGCATCTGGGCACTGATCGTGCTCCATTGGTTCCTACATGAGAACAGGTAAAACGATCCTTTATATTTCTTACGATGGAATGACGGATCCTCTCGGCCGGGGACAGGTGCTTTCTTACCTGGAAGGGCTTTCAGCTTATTACAAAATATTGCTGATCAGCTGCGAAAAAAAAGAACCTTTCAGGAAATATGAAAAAACGATCCGGGAGATATGTGAAGAAAAAAGCATTGAATGGTACCCTGTCAATTATACAAAGTCGCCCCCGGTCCTATCGGGATTGTATGATATACGGAAGATCAGGAAGCTGGCAAGAAAACTTTTCCGGAAACAGCATTTCTCTCTTGTTCATTGCAGAAGCTATATGGCTTCATTGGTGGGGCTGTACCTGCAAAAAAAATATCGCGTAAAATTCATTTTTGATATGCGGGGATTCTGGGTGGATGAAAAAATAGAAAACACCTGGGATCGTAAGAACCCCGTTTATCGATTTGTGATCAGGTATTTCCGGAAAAAAGAAAAATTATTCTACGAAAAGGCAGACGCGATCGTTACACTTACTGAATCTGCGCGAAAGGTTGTAGTGGATAAAGACCTGTCAAACCCTGAAAAGATCAATGTTGTTCCTACCTGTGTTAACCTTCACAGGTTTCAAAGATTTGACCTTCAAAAGCGCCTGGAAATCCGTAAAAAACTCGGCATACCTGAAAAAGCCTTTGTTCTTTTATACAGCGGGGGATATGGGCCCAATTATGACACAGCGTTTGTCCTGACAGTATATAACAGGGTAAAAAAAATATTTCCCGATGCCTGCCTTCTTATTTTATCCAAAGATGGTGTTACCGGTCTTGAAAAAAACAACGATACCGGAAATTTATTTACGATCTCCCTCCCTTATGCTGAAGTGGGAGATCATTTGATGGCTGGAGACTTAGGGTTGATCAACTATGCTCATGGTTTTTCTGTAGCGGGCCGTTCGCCGACCAAATTGGGTGAATACTGGGCTACAGGCCTGGCGGGCATTGCGCCCCCCGGCATCGGGGATGTAGATAGTCTCTTTACAAAATTTAAAAACTCCGGGATCATATACAACGAAACAACTTTTGAAAATGACCTGGAAAAGGTGCAGGCAACCCCTAAGGAGATATTAAGAGGATATGCAGAAACTTATTTCAGTCTTGAAAAAGGCGTTGAACTTTACCGGGGCATTTATAATAAACTATTGATGAATGAATAAAAGGATCCTGGTCACAGGCGCCGCAGGTTTTATCGGCAGTCATGTATGTGAACGATTGTTAAGTCAGGGATATATTGTTACGGGCATAGACAATTTTGATCCGTTTTATCCGAGGCAGATCAAAGAGAAAAACCTGGCGGCCAGCCTGGCTAACCCATCCTTTGAATTCATCGAAGGGGATGCGGGAGATACGGGCACACAGGATAAGATCACCCGGATCCCGGACCTGGTCATTCACCTGGCTGCTAAAGCAGGCGTTCTGCCTTCGTTGAAAGCGCCACCCGATTATATTATTGGAAACATTCTCTTAACAAATAAGATACTGGAATGGATGCGGGAAAAAGGGATCAAAAAAATGATCTTCGCTTCTTCCTCATCTGTATATGGAAATACCGACGTCATTCCTTTCCGGGAAGATCAGCCAGTCAATTCACCCTTTTCCCCCTACGCCTTCACCAAACGTTCCTGTGAATTGATGAATTATACATATCACCAGCTATACGGGATGGATATCATGAACCTTCGGTTATTTACCGTATATGGGGAGCGGCAAAGACCGGACCTTGCGATACATAAATTTGTACATCTCATTATGCAGAAAAAGTCCATCCACCTGTACGGGGATGGATCAACAAGCCGTGATTATACCTACTGGAAGGATATTGTGGACGGAATTTCATCTTCACTTGATTATATTTTGGCCCATGAAGGAGTATTTGAGGTGATCAACCTGGGAAATAACAAGCCGGTTAAGCTGATTGAACTGGTTGAACAAATAGCGGCGGTGATGAATACTCATCCTGACATTATCTATGAAGAAAAAAAACCGGGAGATGTGGACATCACTTATGCCGACATCTCAAAAGCAGGAAAAATACTGGGATATGAGCCAAGAACCAGTATGAAGGATGGATTATCCAATTTCATTAACTGGTTCAAGCATGCCAACGGGGAAAAAACCCAATAGAAAGTCTATTCTGTTTATGGTACCGGCTCCGCCAGGCATCTCACCGGGCCAGCGATTCAGGTTCGAGCATTACTTGTCAGTACTGGAAGAAATGAATATCCGTTACAGGATCTCCCCTTTTTATTCCTCCAGGTCCTGGAAAAGCCTTTACAAACATGGTAACCATTTCAAAAAGGCCTTTGCGGTCCTGGCGGGGTTTGCAAAAAGGTGGATTCGCCTCTTCAGCATCTTTCGGTATAATTATATATATATATATCGCGAAGCTGCCCCATTGGGTCCGCCATTTTTTGAATGGTTCATCGCCCGGGTCATGAAAAAACGGATCATTTACGACTTTGATGACTCCATTTGGGTACCGGTCACTTCGGAATATAACCGGGCGATCCTGAAGTTTAAGTTTACCGGGAAAGTGAAAAAAATCTGCCATTGGGCTTATAAAGTATCGGTGGGCAACAGGTTCCTTGAAAATTTTGCAAGGCAATATAATACACAGGTTTTCCTGATCCCCACGGTTGTCAACACTGAAAACATCAAAACAAAAAAACAGGATCATTTTTCACCTCACCCTGCTATTGGGTGGACCGGTACATTCAGCACACTTAAATACATTGACCTGGTGTTACCTGTTCTGCAGGAACTGCAATTGAAATACCCGTTTACCTTTGTTGTGATCGCTGAAAAGGATCCCCGGTTACCACTTACTCATTACAGGTATATACCCTGGAACAGGGAAACGGAAGCAGAGGATCTTTTGAATTTTCATATTGGCCTCATGCCACTCACCAATGATGAGATCTCAAAAGGAAAGTGCGGTTTTAAGGCTATCCAGTATATGTCCCTGGGCATCCCGGCAGTTGTTTCACCAGTAGGCGTAAATGCTGAGATCGTAGAGGATGGGGTGAATGGTTTTTTATGCGAATCCCCCCAGGATTGGAAAAAGAGGCTGGAAGAATTACTGAATGATCCCGCAATGAGAACCAGCATGGGGGAAAAGGCAAAAGCAAAGATCACAGGTATATATTCGGTAGCGGCGACAAAAGAAAAATTTCTTGAACTTTTTACATAATGATCCGGCCATTCTGAACATATTTGATACATGACATTTCTCATTTCATTTTTTACCGGTAAGGACCTTCTTGTTTTCCCGCTTTGTTTGCTGATCCTGTTCTATGTTATCAAGAACAGGGCAAACATGTACAGGGATTACCGGATACGTAACATTTATTTCCGGTCATTTTATTTTAAAATGATCTGTGTACTTGTTTTTACATTACTTACAGAATTCTATTTCAAGGGTGGTGATACGTCCATGTTCTACCAGGCCACCAAGGATCTTCGTGCGGCCATTGCTGATAAGCCCGAGAACCTTATGTTGATCCTGAAAACAAGGCAACTCACCGTGAAAAGCCCCTTGTTTGATTATTTTTATTATGACGGATATGTCTATGATATCATATATAATTACATGTTATCGGCGGCCAACTTCATTCCGCCGAAGCTGGCACTCGTCCCTTCCTATCTTTTTTGGAACAGTTACATCTGCATTAATGTTTTTTACGGCTTTTTTGCCCTGGGAGGCGCCATCCGGCTTTTCAAGACCTTCCTGCATTTTTACCCGCAATTGTACCGTGAACTGGCATTGGCCTGCTTGTTCCTGCCCGGCGTATGTTATTGGAGCGCCGGTTTGTTAAAGGATCCCATCACTTTTGGTTGCGTAGGGTATATTCTTTATGCTTTTTTGAACATAGCGATCAAAAAGAAAAAAATACTGGTATCCGTCATCTGGATCATTGTTTGCGGATTGCTGCTCTTTTTTATTAAAGTATATATATTACTTGTATTGCTCATGACCATACTGGTCTGGCAGTTTGCAGAATTTAACAAGTTGATCAAGAATAAAACACTTCGGAATATTTTCGCCGGGATGACATTGGTGATCAGCCTGGGGGTCACTTACCTGTTGCTCAACTATTTCACTTCATTTGAAGCGGCACAGCAATATCAACTCGATAAGGTTGCAGGAAATGCCGAGTACCAGCGACGGATGTATGCCGATATTGCGCAGAACACGAGTGACTCCCATTTTACGATCAATACGTCCAACCCGATCCTGATGGTAGTGGGTGGAGTGTCCGCTACCTTTTTTCGGCCTTTTTTATGGGAGATCAATTCACCCATCGCCTTCCTCTCCGCCGCGGAGTCGCTCGCCTTCTTCCTGCTGACATTGAATTTCATGATCCAAAAAGGAGTGAAAAAATTCTTTACGATTCCTTTTTCCGATCCGCGGATGCTGATGTGTTTTGTCTTTTCCTTTGTTTTTGCAGTTGCGGTGGGCACTGCTTCGGCTAATTTCGGTGCACTTTCCAGGTATAAGATACCCTGTATGCCATTTTACCTGATCATGATCATTCTTTTATATCATACGGTAAAACTCGAATACCCCAGATGGTTTAAAAAGATAATTGATTTTGCTTTGCCGCCTAAATAGCGGTTTCATCATTTCATTAAAACTGCCAATATGAAAGTAGTTATCCTGGCTGGTGGCGTAGGCACCAGACTGACGGAAGAAACGGTCATCAAACCCAAACCACTGATCGAGATCGGGGGGCGGCCCATTGTATGGCATATCATGAAGATCTATGAGCAATATGGCTATAATGATTTTGTGATCTGCCTGGGATACAAAGGAAACCTGATCAAGGAATACTTTGTTAATTATTATGTATACAATTCTGACATCACGGTTGAACTCGCCAATAACAAACTGGAGGTGCATCTTACCCAGACAGAATCCTTCAAGGTCACGCTCGTGGATACAGGGACAAATACGAATACAGCCGGGCGGATCAAAAAGATCCAAAAATATATAGGGAATGAAACATTCATGCTCACCTATGGTGATGGGGTGGCTGATATCGATATAAAAGCCTTGCTGGCATTTCATCAAAAAAATGGAAAACTCGCTACACTCACGACCATCCAGATGCCGGGCAGGTTTGGTACTTTACAAACCAATAAGGAAGGCCTGGTTACTGATTTTAAAGAAAAGTACAGTGGTGACGAAGTATGGATCAATGGCGGCTTTTTTGTACTCGAACCCGGGATATTCAAATACCTGGAAGGAGATATGGAAAAAGTCCAATGGGAAAAGAAACCCCTGATGGAAATTACAGCGGCAAAACAGCTGGCTGCTTACAAGCATAAAGGATTCTGGAAGTGCATGGACGCTATGCGGGATAAAATAGAGTTGGAAGAATTATGGAATAGCGGTAATGCTCCCTGGAAAACATGGACTTCATGAATTACCAGCAAGTATTTCAAAACACCTATGCCGGGAAAAAAGTCCTGGTAACCGGTCATACCGGCTTCAAAGGTTCATGGCTCATCACCTGGTTACACCGGTTGGGCGCGAAGGTCAAAGGATATGCATTGGCGCCCGGGGATGATAAAGAGCTTTACTCTTTATTGAAAGGGAATGAACTTTGTGATTCTGTTATCAGCGATATCCGGGACCAGGCATCATTGATAAGAGAGGTTAAAAATTTTGACCCGGATTTTATATTTCATCTTGCTGCTCAATCCCTGGTCAGGGTTTCCTATGCATATCCCGCTGAAACTTTTGATATCAATGTCAGGGGAACGATTCATTTATTGGAAGCAGCCAGGATGCTGAATAAACCCTGCACGATAATCGTTGTTACCACAGATAAAGTATACCAGAACCGGGAAACTGATCATGCCTATGAAGAAGAAGATGCATTAGGGGGTTACGATCCCTATAGTGCAAGCAAGGCCGCTGCTGAAATAGTAGTAAGCAGTTACCGGGATAGTTTTTTCAATCCATCCGCTCATACGCAGCATCAAATAAGTATTGCAACGGCAAGGGCGGGAAATGTCATTGGCGGGGGAGACATGGCCCGGGACAGGATCATCCCGGATATCGTAAGATCCATGGAAAAGAATACAGCAATTCCTGTTCGTAATCCAGGTTCTACACGTCCCTGGCAACATGTTCTGGAACCACTTAGCGGTTATCTCCTGCTCGGATCAAAGTTAAAAGACAATCCAAAACTTGCGGGCGCCTGGAATTTTGGCCCGGAAGCCGATGATGTTTTAACGGTTGAGGAATTAGTGAAGCAGGCGTTGGAAAAATGGGGTAAGGGCAGTTACGAGATCGCAAAATTAACGGATCAACCGCACGAAGCCGGCCAGCTACGACTTAATATTAATAAAGCAAAACAACAACTGGACAGGAGACCCAGGCTACGATCAGCAGCAGCCATCTCTTTGACCATCGACTGGTATAAACACGCATCGCCAGGCTTCCTCGATTATACAACTAAGCAGATCGCTTCTTATGAAGCAATGGTGATATGAAATTTTCTGAAACAGCGCTGAAGGGAAGTTTTGTTATTGAGCCCGATGTGCTCAGCGATCATCGCGGATGGTTCATGCGTACATATTGTGAAAATGAATTCGGGGCTATCGGGCATGATCTGAACTGGGTGCAGATGAATCATTCTTTCACCGCTAAAAAAGGCACTTGCCGGGGATTACATTATCAATTGCCCCCCTTTTCAGAAATAAAACTTATCCGTTGTGTGGCAGGCGCCGTGTTTGATGTCCTGGTGGACCTTCGCAGGCACTCTCCCGGTTATTTACAATGGACAGCCGTTGAACTCAGTGCAGAGAATAAAAAAATGGTCTATATACCTGCAGGGTTTGCGCATGGATTCCAGGCACTGACGGATAACGCTGAGCTGATCTATCTTCATTCTGCTTTTTATACAGCTTCCGCGGAAGGCGGGATCAGGTATGATGATAAAAAACTTTCTGTCGACTGGCCATTAGCCATTACAGAAATTTCAGAACGGGATAAACAGCTTCCCTTACTTAACGAACAATTTACAGGCATCGATTTATGAAATGCAGATTTTGCGAAACCGCGCTGGACCATGTATTTATTGACCTGGTGAGTTCGCCAGCTTCCAACTCTTATCTGTCAAAAGAGCAATTGAATGAACCGGAGACCTTTTACCCGCTAAAAGTTTTCGTTTGTGACAATTGTTTTTTGGTACAGATCGATGAGTATAAAAAATCGAATGCCATCTTTAATGAGGAGTATGCCTATTTTTCTTCTTATTCCAGTACCTGGCTGGCACACGCTAAGAAATATACGGATGAAATGACCCAACGCTTTGGGTTGAATAAGCGATCCCAGGTCATCGAAATTGCGAGTAATGATGGTTACCTGCTGCAGTATTTCAAGGAAAAGGAAATCCCTGTACTGGGGATCGAGCCGACCAGCAATACTGCCCGGGTTGCCATTCAGAAGGGGATCGACACCATGACGGATTTTTTTAGCAGTAAGCTGGCAGCACAATTGGTCAAAAAAGGATTGCTGGCTGATCTTTTACTGGGCAATAATGTATTGGCTCATGTTCCGGATATCATTGATTTTGTAAAGGGGATGAAACTTGTCCTCCAACCAGCCGGTGTGATAACCATGGAATTTCCCCACCTATTACAACTTGTCAGCCAAAATCAATTCGATACGATCTATCATGAACATTTTTCTTATCTCTCCTTTTATACAGTAGAAAAAATATTTGCCGCACAGGGACTGGTTTTATTCGATGTTGAAGAACTGCCCATCCACGGCGGATCGCTCCGCATTTATGCAAAGCACGGGGAGGATACAACAAAAGAGATAGCCGGGCGAGTGGAAAAGCTAAGAGCGAAAGAAGAAAAAGCGGGTATCGACAAGAAATCATTTTATGATGGGTTTTCTGAGAAAGCCCTGAAAGTAAAGCTTGACCTGATTTCTTTTTTGGTTGAACAAAAAAAAGCCGGAAAAAAGATAGCTGCTTATGGAGCTGCTGCAAAAGGAAATACACTGTTGAATTATTGCGGGATCAAAAATGACATTATCGAATTTGTAGCGGACGCTAACCCCGCCAAGCAACAAAAATATTTACCCGCCAGTCATATTCCCGTTGTAGAGGAATCCGTTTTGAAAAATGAAAAGCCGGATTTTGTCATTATCCTTCCCTGGAACCTGCAGGAAGAGATTATGGAACAATTGAAATATATCAGGAAATGGGATGGCAAATTCGTTATTCCTGTACCCGGGCTGGTGATCACTTAAATCATGAAGATATTAGTTACAGGCGCGGGAGGTTTTATTGGGTATCATGTCATCCATAACTTATTGCAGAGAAAGCACGAAGTGATGGCTACTGATATCAGCCGGGAGGCAGCCAGCCATAAAGACTGGTTTCAGCAGGTAATTTTTGCAGAACATACGATCAATGACAACGCTATAGCTGATAATCTTTTTGAAAAATTCAACCGGCCCGATAAAATGATCCACCTGGCCTGGAAAGGCCTTCCCAACTACAAGGAATCATTTCATATGGAAGAGAACCTGCCTCATCAGTTTGGCTTTCTCAAAAACCTGGTAGAAAATGGGCTGAAGGATCTGCTGGTCGCGGGCACCTGTTTTGAATATGGTATGCAAAGTGGCTGTTTGAAGGAAGATATGCCTGCCGCACCCAATAATCCATACGCGCTCGCAAAAGATACGCTTCGCCAATCACTCGAAGAATTGAGAAAAAAGCATGGCTTCCTGTTGAAATGGCCGCGGCTGTTTTATTTATATGGAAATGGACAGAACCCGAAATCGCTATTATCGCAACTTGAAAAGGCGCTACAGGCAAATGAGAAGGTATTCAATATGAGTAAGGGCGACCAGCAGCGGGATTACCTGCCTGTAGAAACGATGGCTGATTATATCGTAAGGATTGCCTTGCAAAATAAGGTCACAGGCGTGATCAATTGTTGTAGCGGAAAACCTGTGACGGTGCTAAGCCTGGTGAAGGATTATTTAAAACAATCAGGAAAAACCATTCAGTTAAACCTGGGTTATTATCCCTATCCCGATTATGAACCCATGGAATTTTGGGGGGATACAAAAAAACTTGCTGAAGCTCTTTCAGCAACCGCTTGAAAAAATAACGCGTTCAATTTGATTTCAACAGGAGTGTAAAAAACTTTCTTTATGTGTGGCCTGGCAGGCGCTATTAATTTTCGACTGGATATTCCAAAGCTTACTGCTGATCTCTATCACCGGGGAC
This sequence comes from Chitinophagaceae bacterium, assembly GCA_035474355.1. GTDB lineage: Bacteria > Bacteroidota > Bacteroidia > Chitinophagales > Chitinophagaceae > DATINK01. The sequence goes on from DATINK010000092.1 coordinate 14,238, forward strand.
CGGATGAACAAACCACCCTGGAAGAAGGGAATTTGCAGTTGCACCATCACCGGCTGGCTATCCTGGATATTGCAGGGGGGCACCAACCCATGCACCTGGATCATCTTACTGTAATGCTGAATGGCCAGGTCTATAATCATAATGACATTCGAAAAAAATATGGATTCAGTTGTCATACCAAATCCGATACGGAAACGATCCTCCATGCTTATCACAAATTGGGACCTGCCTGTCTTTCCGAATTTGATGGGATGTTTATTATCGTGGTTTTCGACCGGAGAAAAAATGAATTATTTATCGCAAGGGACAGGGCCGGAAAAAAACCAGTGTATTTTTATAATCAGGGTGACCAGTTCATTTTTGCAAGTGAATTGAATGCGATCAGGAATCAGCTGAGCCTGGAGATAGATGAAGACCACCTGAAGCAATATATCCGCATGGGATATTTTTACAGGTCCTCTACACCCTATAAGTATATTTCCGAATTGGCAGCAGGATCTTATGCGATGGTAAATCTTGGCAAACCGGTGCCTGCAGTCACAAAATGGTGGGATATCCATCCGTATTATGAGAAGCGAAGTGAGGATTCATTTGATACGGCACTGCAAAATGTAGATCAGTACCTGCATACGGCGGTTAAAAGAAGAGTGGAGTCTTCCGACCTGGAAGTGGGATCTTTTTTAAGTGGTGGTATCGATAGCGGTATTGTAAGTGCCATTGCGAAAAACTATAATTCAACCCTGAAGACTTTTACCGTTTCTTTTGATGGAGAATATGATGAAGCTCCTTTAGCCAAACTGGTTGCCGATCAATACAAGACAGATCATCACCAGATCAGGATCTCTTATAAAAACCTGACCGACGATATTGAGAAGATCCTGGCCAATTATGGTGAACCCTTTTTTGACAGCTCGGCCATTCCCAGTTACTATGTAAGCCGGGAAGCGAGAAAACACCTCACCGTGATCCTGAATGGGGATGGGGGCGATGAATTATTCGGTGGCTACCGCCGCTATGTACCCTTTGCCAAATATGATTTTTTCAAACCAGGTTTTTTTATAAGAAACGCTGCCGCGGCTGCACACGCACTCATGCCTGCCCCGAAGAATAAAAAGAGCCGGTATAATTATATGTACAGGCTGGCTGACCTGGCCAGGAAAAAAAGCCTGGGCACTTACTTATCGGCGACCATTGACAGTTTTGAAGGGTTTGAAAAAAATATTATTTGCGCGGAATCAACACTCAGGGAAGTGCAGGCAGATTTTGATGAAATGAACCGGAGTTCCTTATCCGGTTTGCAGAAGATCATGAACCTGGATTTTGATAATATCCTGGCCGGCGACCTGCTTGTTAAAATGGATATTGCCACAATGGCGCATTCCCTGGAAGGAAGAAGCCCTTTATTGAGCAGGGAATTACTCGAATATGTTCCTTCTTTGCCGGATGATTATAAGATCAGGGGTAAACAGACCAAATTCTTATTGCGCAAACTGGCTGAAAAATATCTTCCTGCTACATTGATCGATCAGCCAAAAAGAGGATTTGAGATACCGCTTAAAAAATGGGTGGGAAATGAATTGAAGGATATCATTTTTGCTTACTTACAACCCAAAGATGCTTATGCAAGGCAATTTGTTAAGCCTGAATTCCTGGATGCCCTGCTCAGTCATAAGGTGAAATCAGGAGATGAAAAAAGAGCCAAAATGCTCTGGACAGTTTTTGCACTTGAAGTCTGGTATAAAAAATGTTTTTTGGCGCATGACTAAACTGATCCGCATCACCACCGCACCTCTCTCCCTTAAATATCTTCTGTTTAACCAGATGCGTTACATGAAAGAGAATGGCTTTGATGTATTGATGGTGAGCAGTGATGGGCCTGAATGGCCGGACCTGGTCGCCAATGAAAAATGCGATCACCGTATTGTCAGGATGACCAGGAAGATGACACCTTTCCGGGACCTGGGTTCTCTCTGGAAATTATACCGGCTTTTCAGGCGGGAAAAGCCAGATATCGTGCATTCGCATACTCCCAAAGCCGGGTTGTTGGCAATGCTTGCGGCCAGGTTTGCCGGGGTCAAGATCCGGATCCATACCGTTGCTGGTCTGCGTTTTATGACAGCCAGGGGTTTAAAGCGGCGAGTCCTTATATATATGGAGAGATTGACAGGCAGGGCGGCCCATCATGTCTGGCCCAATAGCCGGTCTTTAATGGAATATATCACTTTACACAAATTGGCGCCCGTCAAAAAATTGGAAGTGATCGGTCATGGCTCCAGTAATGGTATCGACCTGGGACGTTTTTCAAAAAGCGCTATTCAACCACAACGACTCGAAGAGATCAAAAAGCTCCTGAACTATGATGAGCGTTATACTTATCATCTCAATATGGGCCGGATCGTGAAAGATAAAGGCATTGATGAAGTAGTCAGATCATTTGCCATCATTCATAAGCAACAACCCCAGCTCAAATTGATCGTCCTGGGTGCTTTTGAAGATGACCTGGATCCCATTTCCGATGAAGCCAGGGAAATACTCAACAATCATCCGGCGATCATTCATATCGACTGGAGTGATCATGTTGAATACTTCATGCACCTTTCAAAATTACTGATACACGCTTCTTACCGGGAAGGATTTCCGAATACACTTTTGCAGGCTGGCGCCATGCTTTGTCCTATTGTTTGTACAACCATAGAAGGCAGTGTGGATGTTGTCACCCATAATGAAACAGGATTGCTGGTGCAACCCAAAGACCAGCCTGACCTGCTTGCAAAATGGCAATATGCTCTTGGCCACCCTGCGGAAATGGAGGAATATGCCGGTAAGCTGAGGGATAAGGTTGAAAAATATTTCAGCCAGTCATACCTTCACAACTGTATCAAAGAAAAATACAACCAGCTTTTACATACAAATTGAAACAATGACTAAACCAGTCGCCATCATCGGTTATTCGGGACATGGACATGGTGCCGTAGATATTCTCCAGGCAGCGGGGTTCAGTATTGCCGCTTATTGCGACAATGAGGCCAAGGAATACAATCCCTATGGGTTGCTTTACCTGGGCTCGGAAAATGATCCGGCCGTACAGGAAAAATTGAAGGCCTATGATTATTTCATAGGTGTCGGAAATAATAATCCCTTGCGCAGAAAGATCTATGAAATAATTTCTCCCATTCTCGGGGAACCAGTCAATGCCATCCATCCTTCAGCAGTCATTTCCCCCACAGTAAAACTGAAACACGGCCATTATATCGCAGCCAATGTTACTGTGAATGCCCTGACTGAATTAGGAATGACGGCGGTATGTAATACAGGGGCTGTTATCGAACATGGATGTATCATTGGAGATTTTACATTTATTGCTCCGGGCGCCGTGCTTTGTGGAGATGTGACGATAGGGGATAACAGTTTTGTAGGTGCCAATGCAGTGATCAAACAAGGTATCATCATTGGAAAAAATGTTACCATCGGTGCGGGTTCCGTGATCCTGCAAGATATTCCCGACAATGTAAAGGTTGTTGGCAACCCGTCCCGGATCATCTCCCCATAACAAACTTATCTTTGCAATCTTAATAATCCAGAACAACCGTACTCATTTTCATTTTCCCCAACATGGAAGTAACAGAAACCCGGAACATTTCAAGGAGCCCTATCACGAATAAGGAATACCCGATCCCCGAACAACTCGATGATAAAACGGGAATCGATGCCTTCCTTTCGGCACATGCCGGGAAGAAAGTGGTCGTGGTGATGGGCCTGGGCTTTGTTGGTTCGGTCATGGGATTGGTCATCGCCAACGCACCGGGGGAAGAATATATCGTGATCGGCGTGGACCTGCCCACTCCCTTATCTTACTGGAAAATATGTTCGATCAACGAGGGCCAGTTTCCCGTGGTTGCAGATGACCCCAAGATCGATACCTATTATAAGAATACAAGGACAAAAGGGAATTACCACGCCACTGCCGATCCCTATGCATATACTAGGGCAGATATCATCATTGTGGATATCAATCTGGATGTTGAGAAAAAATTCGGGGCAGACAGGGCACTTACTGGTTATCATGTTGATCTCACTGCTTTTAAAAAAGCAATTGAAACGATTGGCGCCAACGCAAAAGCGGATACACTGGTACTGGTGGAGACAACCGTTCCACCGGGTACTACGGAAAAAATTGTAAAACCCATTTTGACGGCTGCTTTTGAAAAAAGAGGATTGCCGGTTGATCAGTTTAAGCTCGGTCACTCTTATGAGCGGGTAATGCCGGGTCCCAAATATGTTGATTCTATCCAGAATTTCTACCGGGTCTTTGCAGGAACAGATGAGAAAGGCGCTGAAGCCACTGAAAAATTCCTTCGATCCGTGATCCGCACCGACGAATATCCTTTGACCAGGTTAAAGAATACGAATAGTTCTGAAATGGCCAAGGTCCTTGAAAATTCTTTCCGGGCAATGAATATTGCTTTCATGGTGGAGTGGAGTCGTTTTGCTGAAGAGGCCGGGGTTGATCTGTTTGAAGTGGTAGCCGCCATTCGCATGAGACCTACCCACCAAAATATCATGCTTCCGGGTATCGGGGTAGGTGGTTATTGTCTCACAAAAGATCCCTTGCTGGCAAGCTGGGCGAAGAAAAATATATTCTCAAGCGGTGAAGGGCTGGAACAAAGCGAAGGCGGTGTTCGCATCAATGATAAAATGCCGGTATTGGCTTATGGATACCTTCGCTCACAATTTCAAAGTCCTCTCCAGGGAAAAAAACTACTCTTGCTGGGAGTAAGTTATTCAAATGATGTGGGGGATACACGCAACACGCCGGTGGAAACATTTTTTGATATGCTTGCTCATGAAGAGTGCATCATTACTTTGCATGATCCCCATGTTGCCTACTGGGAAGAAAAGAAGATAAAAATTCAACAGGACATGGACAGTTTGTTG
>DATINK010000093.1:0-7295 GCA_035474355.1 Chitinophagaceae bacterium
GTTCTTTTTCAGCTGTTACAATTCCGAAAAGGCAAATACGCTACTGGAGGTGAATGCCTCGCAAAAGGATAAAGACTTCATTATGGCTGTCAATTGGAAAAAAGCTGAGGAATATGTCAGGGCCGGCAAAGGCCAAAAGAAAGCTGTTCAATACGTACATAATATTTATGATGAACAGAAGCACATGGCCACATCCACGATGAATAATGAAGTACTCGTACTCGATCCAAAGGATTGCCCCGATATGGTATATTTTATGCCATGTCCAAAGTCTCCGCACGGTTGTGATACAGATCCCTCCGGAGAATATATTGTAGGTAGCGGGAAATTGGCTGCGACCATTCCTGTTTTTTCCTTTACCAAGATCAAGGCTGCTATTAACGCTAAAAATTTTGATGGTGAGTATGATGGTATCCCTGTATTGAAATATGAAGCCGTATTGCACGGAGAAGTGCAAAAGCCAGGTCTGGGCCCTTTGCATACAGAATTTGACGATAAGGGAAATGCTTATACTTCATTTTTCCTTTCTTCAGAGATTGTAAAATGGCGCGTGAAAGACCTGGAGATACTGGATCGCGTTCCCACTTATTATTCGATCGGTCACCTCAGCGTACCGGGTGGTCCTACCAAAAAGCCATGGGGGAAATATGTGATCGCTTACAACAAGATTACCAAAGACCGTTACCTGCCCACGGGTCCTGAACTGGCTCAAAGTGCACAGCTATATGATATCAGCGGTGAGAAAATGAAATTATTGCTGGATTTCCCCACGATTGGGGAGCCCCATTATGCGGAGGCCATTCCTGCCAGCCTGATCATGCAGAATAGCCAGAAGATCTATAAGATCGAAGACAACCAGAACCCATACGCATCAAAGGGTGATAAGTACACTAAGGTAGAACGCAAAGGGAATGAAGTACACGTATATGCTACGGCGATCCGTTCGCATTTTACACCAGATAATATTGAAGGTGTGAAATTGGGTGATGCCGTATTCTTCCATATCACCAACCTGGAACAGGACTGGGATATCCCACATGGCTTTGCGATCAAGGGTGCAAACAATGCTGAATTGCTGATCATGCCCGGGGAAACCCAAACGCTGAAATGGGTACCGGAAAAAGTGGGAGTTTATCCCATGTACTGTACAGATTTCTGTTCGGCACTTCACCAGGAAATGCAGGGATATATTCGGGTTAGTCCCGCAGGTTCTAATGTCCCGATTAGTTTCAGCACAGGAAAAACAACACCGGACAGCACATCGCTGAAATAAAATGAAACAAAGACTACATCCTATCTCCCGGGTATTGGTGGCCATCGCTTCGTTAGCGTTAGTTGCGGTATTTTTCTTTCCTGCCTGGCGAATAGACTTATTTGCCCCACAATACCCGGAAGGCCTTACCATGAATATCTGGATCAATGGCCTGAGTGGTGATGTAGATGTGATCAATGGGTTAAATCATTATATAGGAATGAAGCATATATCGGTATCGATGTTTCCTGAATTTAAGTTTCTGCCTTTTATTGTTGGATTGTTTATGTTATTAGGATTAGTCGTTGCCATTACAGGTCGAAGGAAATATCTCACTATTTATCTTGGTCTGTCGGTCGTTGGCGGAATATTAGCCATGATCGATTTTTATCGTTGGGGATATAATTATGGGCATAACCTGGACCCGGAAGCTCCTATACAGGTACCGGGCCTGGGTTATCAGCCCCCTTTAATTGGACACAAGCGAATTCTCAACTTTGACGCATACTCATTTCCGGATGTCGGGGGTTGGATAGTCATCACGGCAGGAACCCTGGCTTTTGCTGTTTGGTTTGCCGATTGGTGGCGCCATCGCCGGAAATCAGTAAAACCACAAGCCATTACCCTGCCGCTTGTCATGGCTTCATTGGCATGTACGATCATTCTCAATTCGTGTTCTATTGATACCAAACCTATTCAATACGGAAAAGATGATTGTGAACATTGCAAGATGAGCATCATAGATCCCAAATATGGTGCTGAGATAGTAACCAAGAAAGGAAAGGTCTATAAGTTTGACGATATCATTTGCCTTTACCGGTTCCTGCATGGACGAACAGTGGACGAAACCCTGCTGGCAAGAAAGGTTGTTATCAACGCTGAAGCAAAAAATGAATTCATTGATCTTGAAAAAGCTGTATACCTCTTAAGCCCGGAATTAAATAGTCCCATGGGAAGTAACGCTATTGCATTCTCCTCCCGGGAATCCGCTCAAAGATTCGCTTCAGGTAAAAATGCAATCATCTTGAAATGGACGGAGTTAATGCCGCATCTCGCTACCCCTTGAAAACATTGCTCTCCATATTATTATTAAATGCAAGCATCCAGGCTTTTTCAAAAACCATCGAAGTAGGGGTTGGACAACCTGCCCAAACACTGAAGCAGGCTATTACAATTGCTGTTGATGGGGACACCATTCACCTGCAACCCGGAACATATAAAGAAGGACGTATCATTCTTACCAAGTCCCTAACCTTGTTGGGAGATCATGCAATACTCGATGGAGAAAAAAAATATGAGATCCTCGTTATTTCAGGTAAAAATATAAGGGTAAAAGGAATCACATTCCTCAATGCCGGTTATTCTGCTATGAATGATTATGCTGCGATCAAGCTCATAGACGCAACGAATATTCTCCTGGAAAACAATTCAATCATCAACGCCTATTTTGCCATTCATGTATCCAATACCACGCTGGCTATAATCAGGAACAACAAGATCAGGGGCACACCCTCTTCAGAGCAATTGACCGGTAATGGTATTCATATTTGGAAATCCCGCCTGGCTCTCATAGAATATAACCAGGTGGAAGGCCACCGCGACGGTATTTATTTTGAATTTGTCACAGGTTCCCTTATCCAGGGAAATCTCAGCGAAAAAAACATTCGTTACGGGTTACATTTCATGTTCTCCAATGATGATACTTACAAGGAAAATATTTTCCGCAACAATGGAGCCGGGGTAGCTGTGATGTATTCCAAGAAAGTTTGGATGGAAAGGAATCATTTTGAAATGAATTGGGGCGGATCATCCTATGGTATCCTCCTGAAAGATATAGCCGACAGCCACATTATATACAACACATTTCTCAGGAACACTACAGGCATCCATATGGAAGGTACCAGCCGGATCATGGTGGAAAATAATATATTTAAAGAAAATGGCTATGCAATTAAAGTCCAGGCAAGTTGTAACGACAACAATTTTAAATACAATAATTTTTCAGGCAATTCATTTGATGTGGCAACCAACGGCAGTCTGGTGCTGAATACATTTGATAAAAATCATTGGGATAAATACGAAGGATATGACATCAACAAAGACGGGATCGGGGATATTCCTTATCATCCTGTCAGTTTATTTGCCATGATCGTGGAAGACAATCCTACTGCCATGATCTTATACAGAAGTTTTACTGTCACCTTACTCGACAAAGCGGAAAAAGCGATCCCTGGGCTGACCCCGGAAAATCTCGTCGATCATCAACCATTAATGAAAACTGCAAAATGGTGATCAGGTTGGAACATATCAGGAAAAAATTCAGGCGGTTGCAGGCCCTGGATGACGTCAATGTAAAATTTGAATCCGGCCAGGTCATATCATTGGTTGGGCCCAACGGATCAGGAAAGACCACCCTGATCAAATCGATTCTTGGAATGGTGCACCCTGACAGCGGGAAAGTCTTCGTCGATGACGAGTGGATCAATGGTGACCCTTCCTATCGTGAAAAGATCGGTTATATGCCCCAGGTCGGTCGTTACCCGGATAATATGAAGATTGGCCAATTGTTCAATATGTTACTGCATCTGCGCAAGCCGATAGAAAATCGAATTGACAGGGATCTCATTCAACAGTTTGAACTTGAAAAAATATTTGAGAAACCGATGCGAACGTTAAGTGGGGGTACCCGCCAGAAAGTTAGCGCCGCTATTGCTTTTTTGTTCGACCCTGCAATTCTTATACTTGATGAGCCCACTGCCGGACTTGACCCATTGGCATCCGAGATCCTGAAAGAAAAGATCCTGGAGGAAAAGAAAAAGGATAAGATGGTGTTGATCAGCTCACATATCCTCAGCGACCTGGAAGAACTTACTTCCCATATCATGTATATGCAGGAAGGAAAAATGCTTTTCTTCAAGGATATCGCTTCATTGAAAGAGGAAACCGGAGAGATCCGACTGGGGAAAGCAGTAGCGGGCATCATGAAAGGAAAAGAATACAATAACAGCTGGATCAGTCGTATGCTTAACCCAAGGCCAACCGAGAAGATCTATTAGAATGAATGTATGCTGAAACTCACTAAATATATTTTATATGATATCACCCGGAACAAGGTGATCATTGCCTATACCCTGTTCCTGTTCATCATCTCATTTAGCATGTTCCAAATGGAAGAGAACAGCAGCAAGGCGATGATGAGTTTATTAAATATTGTATTGATCGTGTTGCCACTAGTCAGTCTCGTCTTCACCACGATTCATTATTATAATTCGTATGAATTCATCGAACTCATGCTCTCCCAACCAATGAGCCGAAAAAGGATCCTGATCAGCGAGTTTAGCGGCATCAGCACTTCCCTGCTTTTAGCATTCTTAATTGGCGTCGGTATCCCCGTGCTGATATTTGCTCCCGGCTCCATCGGCTATTCGATCCTCTTTACCGGAATGTCACTGACCCTTGTTTTTACGTCCCTGGCATTCCTGGCTTCAGTCATTTCAAGAGACAAGGCGAGAGGAATTGGATTTTCATTGCTGCTCTGGTTTTATTTCGCCATTATATATGATGGCCTGGTGCTTCTTATACTTTTCAATTTCAGTGACTACCCCCTTGAAAAGCTAACCCTGCTTCTCTCTTCGCTTAACCCCATTGATCTCGGCCGTGTTTTCATCATGTTGAAGATGGATGAAAGCGCCTTGATGGGTTATACCGGTGCTTTATACAAGGATTTTTTGGGTAGTGGAACAGGAATGCTCTTCGTATCCGCTGTTATGGTATTGTGGATCGTTATGCCCCTTTGGCTCGCACTTCAAAAATTCAGGAGAAAAGACCTTTGAGGATTAGTTAAAGCTTCCACCTGACCAAAATCAGTCAGCATGGTGACTAGCTGCATACCTATTTATCTCAATGAGAAATACTTTGTGGCTCAAGAAATCGAATTCAGAAGCACCATGTCAACTTTATCAAAATGAAGAAATTTCTATTCCCCGTTTTTATTTTCCAGATCCTGAGTATCACTAGCAGCGCCTGTGACATCTGCGGCTGTGGTGTAAGCAATTACAACCCATACATGTTCCCACACCTTGCGGGGACATTTATCGGCCTCGGTTATGAACATCGTCATTTTCATACCCATTTCCTCGATCAGGGAGAAGAGATCAGCAATGATGAATCTTACAACAGCATAATGCTGGCAGCTCAATTTAGTCCGCTCAAGCGCTTGCGCATTTTGGCACTGGTCCCTTTTCAATTAAATAACCAGGCTGGCCCGGAAGGAAATAAGTCACTCAGCCAGTTTGGAGACATTTCCCTGCTTTTCAATTATACTATCCTTGACCAAAAAAGCAAGAACAAGCGATTGCGCCAGTCCCTGCTTTTAGGCGCCGGATGTAAAATACCGACGGGCGCCTTTGCTTTTGATGAAAACAGTGAATCGGGCGTAGGTAATTCCAATTTCCAACCAGGAACGGGCAGTACCGATCTTTTGCTTAATTCCTATTATTCGATCCGTTATGGCAACCTGGCTTTCAGTACGGCCCTTCACTACAGGATCAATAGTGAGAATGAAGATGGATACAGGTTTGGGAATCGGTTGCAATCAATATCGCAATTGAAGATGATTGTCGAGATTGGAGATGTCTCTTTTATCCCTAACCTGGGTATCATGATGGAAACTGCAGGGCAAGACAGGGAATTTGGTACAAAAATAATTGAAAACCGCACAGGTGGAAATATCACCAACGCTATATGCGGGCTCGATATCAATACCCGTAACCTGGCGATCGGTTTTAATTATGCTACGGTCATCGCTCAAAATTTAGCGGCGGGACAGATAGTCGAGCAGCCGGGATTCAGTATAAGAATGGGCTATACTTTTTGAGTTATTATCAATGCCTAAATGAATAGGAGTATATGAAAAAAAAGAAACCCATTATAAGCAAGTCATTACTCTTGATTATTTGTATGTCATGTGCTTTCGTAGTAAAGGCAGGTCCGCCTGAAGAGGGTAAGACGATCTTTAATACACGATGCCGCACTTGTCATAGTATTGATAAGTCCCTGGTGGGCCCGGCCCTGGCGGGTGTAGAGGAACGCCACCCGATAGAGTGGATCGTCAAATTTGTACATTCTTCACAAACTGTAATCAAGAGTGGAGATGAGACGGCAATTGCTTTATTTGAAAAATTCAATAAGGTCCAGATGCCGGATCATCCTGATCTGACTGAAGAGAACATCAAAAGTATTGTTGCCTATATCAGTTCAGAAACAAAGGCTGCAGCCGAAGAAAAAGCAAGGTTAGAGAAAGAATCATCCAGGCCCGCAGGGAGGAGAGTATTTTCCAGTACAAAAGATCTTGACCTGTTCCTGGCGGGGCTTTTCACGCTCACTGTAATTTCTGTCACCTTATGGTTAGCGATCTGGACGATTAAAAAAAAGAGATCATTAAAAATTTGAATCAACTCTTCAACACATGCTTTTTTATTACTCATAGCTGACAATTTTAAATATTACCCTTGCCCTAAAATGATCCTTATCAAATAAGGATCTTAGACAGGCCACTTTTTTTACAATTCTGCTTGCAACCTCTGATAAGAGAAAATTCACTATGTTTCCTATCACAAGCAAGAGGATTTATTTTTCATTTGTACATATATGTCCGGAAAAGTAATACATATTGAAAACCTTACAGGCCTGTCTAACCCGGAAGTAATACAGTTACGTGAACAATATGGAAAAAATCTCTTCCAGGCCGCCCCATCAAGGCGTCTCCTGAATAATATCCTTGCGATCCTAAAGGAGCCTATGATGATCCTCCTGATCATCTCTTGCTCTCTTTATTTTACACTGGGTGAAACAAGTGAAGGGATCCTGATGCTCGTTGCCATCAGTATTGTGTCCGTTATTTCATTATACCAGGAATCCAGGAGCAACCAGGCGATCGAAGCATTGAATAAGTACAGTGAACCCCGGATAAAAGTGATCAGGGAAGGACTGGAAGTCGATCTTGCTTCAGAAGACCTTGTTCCCGGAGATATCATGCTCCTGG